>JAQGMY010000486.1 GCA_028292105.1 Ramlibacter sp. | reverse complement strand
GCGGTGAGCTGGTCCTCGTCGGCGTAGTACTCGATCAGTCCCCCGGCCGGGTTCTGGAAATACCAGAAGTAGGCGGAAGAGACCGGATGCCGCCCCGGGCCCAACTGGGTCTGCCAGCCGCAGCGCGAGATGTGCAAGCCGCCGCCGAACACCTCGTGGATGTCGCGCACGACGAAGGCCACGTGGTTCAAGCCCGCCTGGCGGTCCGGGCGCTGCAGCATGAACAGGTTGTGGTGGGCGCCCTCGGGTGCGCAGCGCAGGAAAGCGCCCTTGCCGGGGTAACGATCCGACGCGGTGAAGCCGAAGTTCTCCGTGTAGAAGCGCTCCGACGCCGCAATGTCCTTGACGAACAGGACCACGTGGCCCACCTCGATGGGCGCCGCCCGCTCGTACGCCGGGCTCGCCTGGTTGACGCGGCCCTTGCGGTTCCAGGTGTTGTATTCGGCGCTGCTGACCTCGACTTCGCGCTTTTGCGTGAGCTGGAAGCGCACGGCCAGGCCGTTGGGATCGGTGCAACCGACACGGCCATTGGCCTGGACGAAGCCCTCGGCGTTGCGGATGCGCTCGGCGTAATGCGCCAGGTCCTGCGCGCTCTCCACGCCCCAGACCACTTCGCGCAGCGTCGGGCCGGCTTCCATCGCCGGCGGCAGGTCCGGGCGGGTCGCGGCGGCCACGATCACGCGGCAGCCGTTGAGGGTTTCGAACACCAGGCGGTCGGCTTCCTCGTCCACCAGTTGCAGGCCCCAGTCCGTGTAGAAACGGCGGCAGGTGGGCAGGTCGTCCACGCCGAAGGTGATCTCGTCGATGCCGAGTACGCTCATTTCATTGTCCTCAGTTGGCCCAGGGCAGCGGTTGGTCGTTGAGTCCCCAGTACAGGCTCTTCTGCTCCATGTACTGCTGGATCCCGAGTCGGCCTTTTTCGCGGCCCAGGCCGCTGTCGCGCCACCCGCCGAAGGGCGTGGAAATCGAAAACTGCTTGTACGTGTTGATCCACACGGTGCCTGCTTGCACGGCGCGTGCCACCTTCCAGGCGCGCTTGTAGTCGCGCGTCCAGATGCCGGCGGCCAGCGCGTAGACGCTGTCGTTGGCCTGGGCGATGAGGTCGTCGATGTCGTCGAACCGCATCGCCACCAGCACCGGGCCGAAGATCTCCTGCTGGCAGATCTCGTCGCTGTTCTTCAGGCCTTCGAAGATGGTCGGAGTGTAGTAGTTGCCGCGCTCGAACAACGCGCCCTCCGGGCGCTTGCCACCGGTCAGCAGCTTGCCCCCTTCGGCCAGCCCCAGCTTCACGAAGCCTTCGATGGATTCGCGGTGCTTGGCGGTGATCAGCGGCCCCATGTGGGTGCGCTCGTCGGCGGGATCGCCCACCCGCAGTGCGGCCGCGCGCGTGGAGAGCTTGTCCATGAAACCGTCGTACAGCTTGCGGGCGACGAACAGCCGCGAGCCCGCGATGCACGATTCGCCGGACGAACTGAAGATGCCGTAAAGCACGCCGTTGACCGCGTGATCGAGATCGGCGTCGTCGAGCACCATGGTCGCCGACTTGCCTCCGAGCTCCAGCGAGACGGGCATCATCTTGTCGGCGGCGATGCGGGCGATGTGCTTGCCGGTGGTCGTGCCGCCGGTGAAGGACACCCGCTTGACCAGCGGGTGCTTGGTGATGGCGTCGCCAATGACCGAGCCGCGGCCCGGCAGCACGCTGACCATGCCCCTGGGCACGCCGGCCTCTTCGCAGATCGCGGCGAGTTCCAGTGCCATCAGCGGCGTCACTTCGGCCGGCTTGACGATCACCGCGTTGCCAGCGGCCAGCGCGGGCGCCAGCTTCTGCGCCTCGCTGGCGATCGGCGAGTTCCACGGCGTGATCGCCGCGACCACGCCCATCGGCTCGTACACGCTCATCGTCATGAAGTCGCCGCGCGAGGGCGTGATCGTTTCTTCCATGGTCTCCAGCGCGGCGGCGAAGAACTGGAAGGTGCTGGCGGCGCTGGCCACCAGGTTGCGCGTTTCGGTGATCGGCTTGCCGTTGTCCAGGCGCTGGCGCTGCGCCAGCGGCTCGAGCCGCTCGCGAATCAGCGCGGCCACCCGGTGCAGCACGGCGGCGCGCTCGTGCGGCTTGCGCTGGGCCCAGCCGCTGGTGCGGAAGGCGTGGTCGGCGGCGACGATCGCTTCGTCGACGTCCGCCAGGCTGGGCGTGCGCAGGCGCGCGACCACTTCGCCGGTGGCGGGATAGAGCGTCGCGCCTTCGTCGCCGCGCCCGAGACGGCGCTCGCCCGCGATGAAGATCGGCAGCAATTCTTTCGAGTCGGTGACCAGCATGGGGGTCTCCTCAGATGGCCAGCGCGCGGCCGCGGTTGGCCAGTGCGCGCACCACGCTGAACACGGTCAGCGCGGAGGTTTTCGGGTTGGCGGCGAGCGGCTTGCCACGCAGCGTCAGCTCCAGGCTGCCGAAGGCGCCCCTGGCTTCCACGTGATGCACATTCTCGGTCACCGCGGGATCGGCGAACAGCTGGACGCGCGTGCGCTGCAGGCCGATGCCGGCCAGCGACAGCGTCGCCGCCACGTTCGCGTTCTTCGGGTACAGCTGCGCGGCTTCTTCGGCGTTGCCGTCGAAGATCAGGCACGCTTGGGTCAGCGCATCGAGGTCGCAAACCATCTCGGCCGGCGTGCCCTTCCAGGCGCCCGGCGGCTTGCGGCCGGAGTAGACCACCGAGTCGAGGCCGCCGACGCGGGCCGCGGCGAGCGCATCGATACCGCCGATGGCGCCGGACAGCAATTGCACCTGGGTGCCGCCCTTTTGCGCCGCCTGCTCCAGGCGCTGCGCCATCCCCGGCACGCTGAGCGCGCCGACGGAAGCCACCAGGCAGGGGATGCCGCGCTCCAGCGCCGGCAGCACGTGCTGCTCGATGGCGGCGTGGCCCGCGCATTCGACCAGCAGCTCGACGCCGTGTTCCTGCGCGATGCTGTGGACGATGCGGGCTCTCGGCGCCAGCCGCGCCGCCGCGTCACAGGCGCCGGGGTGCTCGCCCGTCGGCAGCACGACCCAGTCGAAATGCAGGTCGGGGTCGTCCTGCAGCAGCTCCAGCACACCGGCCCCAATGGCGCCGCAGCCGATCATCGCGATTCGGATCATCGGTGCCTCAGGCGGGTTGCGCCAGCTTGGTCGGCGGGCCGGCGAAGGCCGTCTTGAAGCTGCCGATGGCCAGCATGTCGACCTCGAGGATGAAAGGGCCTGGCACTGCCTGGGCGCGGTCGAGCGCCGCCGGCAGCTGCGCCAGGTCGCTGACGCGCACATGGCCGACGCCCATGGCCGCGCTCAGTTGCGCGTAGTCCGGCGTGTGCAGCTCGGTGAAGCAGCGGCGGCCGCCGTAGTGGGCGTCCTGGATGTTGCGGATCACGCCGTAGCGCTGGTCGTTCATCAGCACGAACATCACGTTGGCCTTTTCCTGCACCGCGGTCGCCAGCTCGCCCAGGTTCAGGATGAAGCCGCCGTCGCCGCTCAGGGCGAGCGTCTTGCGGTCCGGGGCGGTGCAGGCAGCGGCGATCGCCGCGCCTATGCCCATCGGCAGTCCCATGCCGATGCCGCCGCCCATGGCGTGCACGCCGGCGCGCGCGTCGAAGATGTGCAGGTGGCGATTGCCCCAGGTGCTGTTGGACACCGTGACGTCGCGCACCCAGTTGAAGTTGCGACCGGCGGCGGCTTGCAGCTGGTTCACCAGTTCGGCGTACGGGCCGAGCCCGTCCACCAGCGAAGCCTGCGCCTGCTCGTAGGCGGCGCGCAGGTCGGCGGCGAATCGGGGGTCCACCTTCAGCCGGCCCTGCAGGCGATCGGCCAGGCCGTTGAGCGCGACCTCGGCGTCACCCTGCACGAAGTACTCGCTGCCGTAGCAGCGGCCTTCGGCGCTTGCGTCCGCGTCGATGCGGTACAGGGGCTTGGGCAGCTTCAGCTTGTACTTCAGGGTCTCGTTGCCGCGCAGGCGCGAGCCCACCACCAGGATGGCGTCGCAGCTCTGGTAGAACTTCTCGACCGGGGCGTGTAGCGTGTACGCGCCCAGCGACAGCGGGTTGTCTTCCGGCACGACACCGCGGCCCTGCGTGGTGGTGACGACGCCGATGCCCAGGTCCATCAGGCGCTTCACGGCGGCACCGGCGTGGCGCGCGCCACCGCCCAGCCACAGCAGCGGCCGTTTGGCGGCAGCCAGCTTGTCGGCCAGCGTGTCCAGTGCGGCGGCGCTGGTTTCGACGCGCGCCACCGGCAGCGGGCGCAGGTCGGCGGGCACCGGGATCATCGCTTCCTGGATGTCGATCGGGATCTCGACGCTCACCGGCCCCGTCGGCGCGGTCAGTGCAAGTTGCACGGCGGCCTTGACCGTGCCGAGCGCCGTCTCGACGCTGCGCACGCGGAAGGCGGCCTTGGAGATCGCCTTGAGCATGGAGAGCTGGTCACGCGCCTCGTGGATGTAGGCCATCTCCTGGTCGAGGTACGGTGTCTCGATCTGCCCCGTCAGGTGCA
>JAQGMY010000474.1 GCA_028292105.1 Ramlibacter sp. | reverse complement strand
CACGCGCCGGCGCTTGCTGCGGCACGTCGGGGAAGTGGCCGAAGCCAGGCCACCGGCTTTCGTCGACGCGGCGATCGCCCGCGTGCAAGCCTTGCTCGCGGGAACGCGCGACGACCTGGGCGACCTGTTGCTGGACCTGAGCGAGGTGCCGCCCTTTCACCAACGCGTCTATGCCGTGGCGCGCGCGATCCCGCCCGGCGAAGTCTTGACCTATGGTGAGGTGGCCAGGCGCCTGGGCGAGCCCGGTGCCGCCCGCGCCGTGGGCCAGGCCCTGGGCAGCAACCCGTTCGCACCGGTCGTGCCCTGCCATCGCGTGCTGGCGGCGGGCGGCCGCTCCGGGGGCTTTTCGGCCGAAGGCGGCGCGGCCACGAAATTGCGCCTGCTGGAAATAGAACGGGCCCGCTTCGGCAGCGAGCCCGGTTTGTTCGACTGAGCTGCCTTTCGGCAGCCTGCGGAGCAGTGCGAGGCTAGAACCAGCGGCGCCAGCCGTTTTCGGCCGGCTTGTCCGCGGCGACAACCTTTTCATCGCGGCTCGCCGCTTCGGCGCGCTCGCGCTGCTGCCTCTCGTCCTCGCGCGCCTGCTCGGCGGCCTGCACCGGATCGCGCACCACCGCTGCCGGCGTGACCACCGGTGTCACGGGTTCGTGCCGCACGGTCGCCCCGCCACCCACGCCCATACGTTCGAAGCGGGTTTCCAGGCGGTGTTCCAGCTCGTTCAGGCGGGCCGAGATCGTGCGGTTGATCTGTTCCATCTGCGTGCGCAGCTCGCGCTGGTTGGCCTGCAGCGCCTTGTCGAATTCGGCGGCGGCGAAGGTATCGCGCTCGCCCATCGCACGCAGGTGGGTGTCCAGGTGCTGGCGCAGGTCGACGAAGCGGGAGGCTTCGGCCTTGTCGGCCAGCTCGCGCTGCGCGTCGAGGTTCTTCTGGTGGGCGCGGTAGTCCATCAGGGACTGCGTGCGCATCGCGGCGGTCGACGCCAGGAACAGCACCAGCGTGACCGCCAGCAGCCCCAGCAGGATGGCGCCCAAGGGCGCGTCCATCACGAACAGGCCGAAGGAGAGGGGTGCGTTGCGGACGATCTCGCCCCAGTTCAAGGCGGCGAAGCCCGCCACCAGCAGGATCGCTATCACCAATACCGCAGTTCTTGTCGTGCGCATCAAAAGTCTCCTTCGGGTCGTGCATTCCATTCTCTTCAGTGGGCGCGTCGCAACTGTCAGCGGGGGTGCCGTCTCCCTGTGGGGCCCGTATGGCAAACTGGCGCCCTCCCGTTCCCCAGCAGTACCAAGATGCTCAAGATCCTGCGGCAGATCGCCGCCGAACTCCGGGTCCAGGAAAGCCAGGTCCGTACGGCCGTCGAGCTCCTGGATGGCGGCGCCAGCGTCCCCTTCATCGCCCGTTACCGCAAGGAGGCCACCGGCGGCCTCGACGACATCCACCTGCGTGAACTCGAGGCCCGGCTGGGTTACCTGCGCGAGCTGGAAGAGCGCCGCGAGGCCGTGCTCAAGAGCATCGACGAGCAGGGCAAGCTGACGCCCGAACTGCGCTCCGCACTCGAGGCAGCACCGACCAAGCAGGAGCTCGAAGACCTTTACCTGCCTTACAAGCCGCGGCGCCGGACCAAGGGCCTGATCGCCCGCGAAGCCGGCATCGAGCCGCTGGCCGACCTGCTTTGGGCCGACCCGACGCGCGACCCCGCCGCCGAAGCGGTGCCCTTCGTGACGAAGGAAAAGGGCGAGGGCGGCGAGGACTTCACCACGGTGCCGGCGGTGCTGGACGGCGTGCGCGACATCCTGTCGGAGCGCTGGGCCGAAGATGCCGCGCTGGTCCAATCGCTGCGCGAATGGCTCTGGAGCGAGGGCCTGCTGAAGTCCAAGCTCGCCGCCGGCAAGGACGAGAACAACCCCGACGTCTCCAAATTCCGCGACTACTTCGACTATGACGAGCCGATCGGCCGCGTGCCCTCGCACCGCGCCCTGGCCGTGTTCCGGGGCCGCGCCCAGGACATCCTGGAGGCGAAGCTGGTGCTGCCGGTGGAGCCGCAGCCGGGCCAGCCATCGATCGCCGAGGGCAAGATCGCCCTGCACATCGGCTGGAGCCACCAGCAGCGGCCCGCCGACGACCTGCTGCGCAAGGCCGTTGCCTGGACCTGGCGCGTCAAGCTGTCGCTCTCCACCGAGCGCGACCTGTTCTCGCGCCTGCGTGAAGACGCCGAGAAGGTCGCCATCAAGGTGTTCGCCGAGAACCTGCGCGACCTGTTGCTGGCGGCGCCCGCCGGCCCGCGGGTGGTGATGGGTCTCGACCCGGGCATCCGCACCGGCGTCAAGGTCGCGGTGGTCGATGCCACCGGCAAGCTGGTCGACACCGCCACGGTGTACCCGCACGAGCCGCGCCGCGACTGGGACGGGGCGCTGCACACCCTGGCCGCGTTGTGCCGCAAGCACGGCGTGAACCTGATCGCCATCGGCAACGGCACCGCCAGCCGGGAAACCGACAAGCTGGCGGCCGACCTGATGAAGGCCATCGACGGCATGCAGCGCATCGTGGTCAGCGAAGCCGGCGCCTCGGTCTATTCGGCCAGCGAGTACGCCTCGCAGGAAATGCCGGATGTGGACGTCAGCCTGCGCGGCGCGGCCAGCATCGCCCGGCGCCTGCAGGACCCCCTGGCGGAGCTGGTGAAGATCGATCCCAAGGCCATCGGCGTCGGCCAGTACCAGCACGACGTCAACCAGAGCGAGCTGGCGCGCACGCTGGAATCGGTGGTCGAGGACTGCGTGAACCGCGTCGGCGTGGACCTCAATACGGCCAGCGCGCCGCTGCTGTCGCGCGTCTCCGGGCTGTCCAACACCGTGGCCAAGGCGGTGGTGCAGTGGCGCGAGGCCAACGGCGCCTTCCGCACGCGCCAGCAGCTGCTGCAGGTGGGCGGGCTCGGCCCCAAGAGCTTCGAGCAGAGCGCGGGCTTCCTGCGCATCCGCGGCGGCGAGAACCCGCTGGACATGACCGGCGTGCATCCCGAAACCTATCCGGTGGTCGAGAAGATCCTGGCCCATGCCGGCAAGCCCGTGCAGGAGCTGATGGGCCGCGCCGACATGCTCAAGACGCTCAAGCCGGAGCTGTTCGCCAACGAGAAGTTCGGCGTCATCACGGTCAGGGACATCCTGGGCGAGCTGGAGAAGCCGGGGCGCGATCCGCGGCCTGACTTCAAGGTGGCCCGCTTCAACGATGGCGTCGACGACATCCGGGACCTGAAGGAGGGCATGGAGCTCGAGGGCACGGTGAGCAACGTCGCCGCCTTCGGCGCCTTCATCGACCTGGGCGTCCACCAGGACGGGCTGGTGCACGTCAGCCAGCTGTCGCACAAGTTCGTCACCGATGCGCGGGAGGTCGTGAAGACCGGCGACATCGTGAAGGTGAAGGTGCTCGAGGTGGACCCGGTGCGCAAACGCATCAGCCTCACCATGAAGCTGGGGGTGCCGGCGGGCAACAAGGCGGGCGGCGCGCGCGAGAACCGTTTCGAGGGCGCGGCCCGCGGCCAGCGCGCACCGAACAACCCGCCGGTGGGTGGCGCCATGCAGGGTGCCTTCGCCAAGCTGCAGGGCCTGCGCAAATAACCGCCCTCGATGGCGTTGCGCCCGCAGCGCAAAATGGGGCGCATGCCAGCCAAGCCCTCCCGCGCATGACCGTTCCAGCCGACCGCCAGTCGGTGACGGCCTGCGTCCTGTTCCTGCGCTGGCGCGAAGCGGCCGCCGTGGCGGGGCCAGGCGCGCCGCGCGAGCAGCGCCTGCTGGCCATGGCGCGTGCGGCGATCCAGGGCTGGGCGCCCGCGTCCCGCGTGGTGCTGGAGGCGCCCGACGGGCTGGCGATCGTGGCCACGGTGGCGCCGGCGCAGGCGGCGCGAGCGGCCAGGCGTGCCGCGCTCGCCGACGCGGACCAGTCGGTGACGGTCGCCGTGCACCACGGCATGGTCGAAGCGCAGGCGGATCCGCAAGGACAGGCCAGGCTGCGCGGCGAAGGGGTGGACGGGGCGGCCAGCCTCGCCGCCGGCGCGCGTGGGCAACACGTGCTGACCTCGCAGGCGTTCCGGCAGGCGCTGGCCGCGGCACCCGCAGCGTCCGGCCGGCGGGCCGTCCTGCGCAACGTGCTCGGTTTGGGTGGACTGGTCGCGTTGATCGGCGCCGGCGTCTGGATCCGCAGCGCGCGCGAAGCGGCCGAGGCCGCGCGGCGGCCGGCCGTGCTGGACCTCGACATCCGGCCCTGGGGCGACATCAGCGTCGATGGCGAATCGAAGGGACGTTCGCCACCGGTGGTCAAGCTGTCCATCCCGCCCGGGGCGCACACGCTGGAGATCCGCAACGGCAACGCGAAGCCGCTGCACCTGGAGCTGGAGCTGCAGCCCGGCGAGGTGCTGGAGGTCAAGCACGTGTTCGCCGGGCCGCCGCCGACGCGGCCCGGCCGGCGGCGGCAGCAGCGCGGCCTCCTCGACCGCTTCAAGTTCTGGTGAGCAACGCCACATGACCGTACCCTTCACCCATCTCGGACGCTACCGGATCGAGCGCGAACTCGGCCGCGGCGCCATGGGCGTGGTCTGGCTGGCGCACGACGATGCGTTGCAGCGCCCGGTGGCGATCAAGACGCTGCTGCTGCCGGACAAGGCGGGCGAGGCGCAGCAGCTGGAAGCGCGCTTCCGCCAGGAAGCCAAGGCGGCCGGCGGCCTGAACCACCCCAACGTGATCACGATCTACGACCTGGGGCGCGAAGGCGACTGGCTCTACATCGCGATGGAGGTGCTGCACGGCAAGGAGCTGCGCGACCTGATGGCCGAGGGGCTGCTGCCGCTGGACCGGGCGCTCGACATCGCGGGGCAGATTGCGTCCGGCCTGGCCGCGGCGCATGCGCGCGGCATCGTGCACCGCGACGTCAAGCCGGGCAACATCATGGTGCTGCCGGACGGGCACGCGAAGATCATGGACTTCGGCATCGCCCGCATGCAGCAGTCGGATGTGCGTACCCAGACCGGCACGATGATGGGATCGCCCAAGTACATGTCGCCCGAGCAGGTCGGCGGCCATGCAGTGGACCAGCGCAGCGACATCTTCTCGCTCGGCTCGCTGCTCTACGAGACGGTCACCGGTGCGGCGGCCTTCACCGGTGCCAACCTCGGCCAGCTGCTGCAGGCGATCCTGCATGGCGCGCCGATACCACCCAGCCAGGTGAATGCCAGGGTGCCGGCGGCCGTGGAGCAGGTGATCGCGCGCGCGATGCAGAAGAACGAGGCGGCGCGCTACCAGGATGCCGGCGAGATGGCGCAGGACCTGGCGCGCTGTCGCGCGGCCTTGCAGCGGGCCGTGACGGAGACGACCGGCATCGACCTGTTCATCGGAACGATGCCGCAGGGGCAGGGGGTGGTGCCGGGCTTCGCGCCATCGCGGCACTTCGATTCGAGCGCTGCCTTGCAGCGACTGCTGCGCCGGGAGGCGGCCGCCGCGGCGGCAGGCTCCGGCAGCGCCCGGCTGGCGCGGATCGGCTGGACGCTGGCTTACCTGGTGGTCGCCGCCGCTGCGGCGAGCATCGCTTTCACCTCTGTCATTCCGGGCTGACCGGGCCGTCGCCGTGCCAGCCCTGCGCATCCATGCCGGTCCCGAAGCGCGCCGCCACATCGAACGGCATGGCCTGGCGCCGGCCGACGTCGGCGCGGTGCCGGCTGCCGCGGGCGGGCCGAAGGGGCTGATCCTCGGCCCCCTGGACCGTTTCCTGTTCGGCGACTGGTTGCCGAAGACGGACCACACCATCCACCTGGTGGGCGCATCCATCGGCGCCTGGCGCATGGCCACGGCCTGCCTCGATGAGCCGGTGGCTGCGTTCGAACGGCTGGAGCGCGACTACATCGCGCAGCACTACGACACGCCACCCGGGCGCAAGGCGCCGACGCCGGCGCACGTGTCGCAGCGCTTTGCCGAGGGGCTCGAGGCTTTCTACGGCGGCCGCGTGCGCGAGGTGCTGGAGCATCCGCGCTTCCGGCTGCACATCGTCACGTCCCGCGGCCGCCACCTGCTGGGGCGGGAGCATCGCCTGGCGACGCCGCTCGGCTACCTGGGCGCTTTCCTGTCCAACACGCTGCACCGCAAGGCCATGGGCGCATGGCTGGAACGGGTGGTGTTCTCGGCACCGGAGCATGGTGAAGCTTGCCCATTGCCTTTCGGCACCGACGACTACCCGACCCGGCAGGTGCCGCTGACGCCGGCCAACTTCCAGCCGGCGCTGCAGGCGAGTTGCTCGATTCCGTTCCTGCTGCAAGCCGTCCACGACATCCCGGGCGCGCCACGTGGGGCCTACTGGGACGGCGGCATCACCGACTACCACCTGCACCTGCAGTACGCCTGTGGTCCCGGCCCCGGCCTGGTGCTGTATCCGCATTTCCAGCAGGCTGTGGTGCCAGGCTGGCTGGACAAGGGCCTGAAGTGGCGCCATCGCGCGACGTCCTTCCTCGACCGCATGATCGTGCTGGCGCCGGATCCGGACTGGGTGCGGCGGCTGCCGAATGCCAAGTTGCCGGACCGCAAGGACTTCGCCTTTTATGGTGCGGATCTGGCGGGGCGGGTGAAGGCGTGGACGGAGGCGGCGAGGGCGAGTGCGCAGCTGGCCGACGAATTTGCGGCGTGGCTGGAGAAGCCGGATGCGGGAAGGGTGGAGGCGCTGTAGTTTTTGCGGGCGCAAGGTGCGCAGCAAGCTGCACACCCTACGTTCCTCCGAACGCCCCCCGGCCCCCTGGTAGGGTGTGCAAGCATGGCTTGCGCACCATCCTCAGAGCGATTCCACCAGCATCCGCTCGTAATCTTCCCGCGTCGCTTCCCGGGGATTGGTCTTGTGGCAGTGGTCCGCCATGGCGCCGTCGATGATCTTGCCGAAGTCTTCCCTGCGCACACCCATCTCCGCCAGCCCCACCGGCAGGCCCAGGCGCGCGCTCATCGATCGGATCGCCTCCGGAATGTCGGCCGCGGAGCCCAGGCCCATCGCGTGCGCCATGCGTTCCAGCCGCCGCTCCTTTTGCACCGCCGGCGCCTGCGCGTTGAAGCGCACCACCGCCGGCAGGAACACTGCGTTGAGCGTGCCGTGGTGCAGGCGCGGATCGACGCCGCCCAGGCTGTGGCTGAGGGAGTGGACGCAGCCCAGCCCCTTCTGGAAAGCCATCGCACCCTGCATCGAGGCGCTCATGAGCGCCGAGCGCGCGTCGCGATCGCTGCCGTCGCGGGTGGCGCGTTCGATGTTCGCCCAGCCGCGCTCCAGCCCGTCCAGCGCGATGCCGTCGGCTGGCGGATTGAAGGCCGACGACATGAAGGTTTCCATGCAGTGCGCGATCGCGTCCATGCCGGTGGCCGCGGTGAGCCTGGGCGGCAGGCCCAGCGTCAGCTCCGGGTCGCAGATGGCGGCCTTGGGCACCAGGTGCCAGGAGTGGAAGCCGAGCTTGCGGTGATCGTCGACGATGATGATCGCGCCGCGTGCGACTTCGCTGCCGGTGCCGCTGGTGGTGGGCACCGCGATCAGCGGCGCCACCTTTTCGGTGATGCGCGGCGAGCCGCCTTCGATGGTGGCGTAGCGGGTGAGGGGGCCTTCGTGCGTGGCCGCGATCGCCACGCCTTTGGCGCAGTCGATCGCCGAGCCGCCGCCGACCGCCACCAGGCCGTCGCAAGCTTGCGCCTTGTAGATCTCGGCCGCCGCCCGGACCGCGGCTTCGGTCGGATTCGACGGGGTCTGGTCGAATACCGCGTACGGCACGCCTTGCAGGGCATCCAGCGCCTTCTGCAGCACGCCGGCGGCCCTGACGCCGGGGTCCGTCACGATCAGCGGCTTGCTGATGCCCACGCGCTGGCACTCCTGTTTCAGCAGCGCGATGGCGCCGAAATCGAACTGGATCTGGGTGACGTAGTAGATGAAGGCCATGGCCGCAGTCGCTTACGATGGGGAACTTGACTGTAAGCCAGCTGCCACGCGCGGCGCAGCCCCCAGGGTGACATTTCTTCCGCAATTTCCCGAACTGGCACCGGCGATGCGCTCGGTGCTGGAACGCTTGGCGCGCGCGGGCCATGCGCCCCTGTACACGCTCTCGCCGCAGCAAGCCAGGGCTGCCTATGAAGCCGGGGCCGGCGTGCTCGAGGTCGCCAAGCCGGCCTTGCCGCGGGTGGCGGACCTCGCTTTCACGGCCCGCGATGGCGGCACGATTCCCTTGCGGCTCTACGCCCCCGCGGCGGACCGCCCGCTGCCGGTGCTGGTGTATTTCCATGGGGGCGGCTTCACCATCGGCAGCATCGCCTCGCACGACGCGTTGTGCCGCACGCTGGCGACGCTCTCGGCTTGCGCCGTGCTGTCGGTGGGCTACCGGCTGGCGCCGGAACACCGCTTCCCGACCGCGGTGCATGACGCCTGGGACGCGGTGCAATGGCTCGCCGGCGAAGCAGCGGCACTGCAACTCGATGGGCAGCGACTGGCGCTCGGCGGTGACAGCGCCGGCGGCACCCTGGCGACCGTCTGCGCCACGCTGGCGCGCGACGCCGGCCTGCCGATCCGCCTGCAACTGCTGTTCTACCCGGGTTGCGCCGCCTGGCCGGCGGCGCCCTCGCACGCCCGCTACCACCAGGGCCTGGTGCTGGAGCAGGCGCACATCGAATACTTCTTTCGCCACTACGTCGACGACGCGCAGCGCGAGGACTGGCGTTTCGCCCCCTTGAACACGCCGGACGTCGACGGCGTGGCGCCGGCGTGGTTCGGCCGGGCGGAGTGCGACCCGCTGGTGGACGACGGTCTGGCCTACGCGGATAAACTGCGCGCTGCCGGCGTGCCCGTGGACCTGGAGATCTACCGCGGGGTCACGCACGAATTCATCAAGATGGGCCGCGCGCTGCCGCAAGCCAGGCAGGCGCACGCGGACGCCGCGGCGGCCCTGCAACGGGCGATGCAAGCATGAAAAGACAAGAGTTCCGGTTCTTTCACCGGCTGCGGGTGCGCTGGGCCGAAGTGGACATGCAGAAGATCGTCTTCAATGCCCACTACCTGATGTACTTCGACACCGCCGTGGCCGACTACTGGCGCGCGATGGCGCTGCCGTACGAGGACGCCATGCAGCTGCTGCAAGGCGACATCTTCGTCAAGAAGGCCTCGATCGAATTCCACGCCTCCGCCCGCATGGACGACCGGCTGGATGTCGGCCTCAGGTGCAGCCGCATCGGCAATTCGTCCATGCTGTTCCAGGGGGCGATCTTCCGCGGCGAGCAGCTCTTGATCACCTGCGAACTGGTCTACGTGTTCGCGGATCCCAAGACACAGACGTCGCAGCCGGTGCCCCAGCTGCTGCGCGACACCATCACCGCTTACGAGGCCGGCGAGGCCGTGGTGCAGGTCAGGACGGGAAGCTGGGAGGCGCTGGGCGCCGACGCCGGCCGCATCCGCACCGAGGTTTTCGTCAACGAGCAGCAGATCCCGCAGGAGCTGGAGTGGGACGCGGCGGACGCAGTGGCGCTTCATGCCGTGGCCTACAACCGCCTGGGCCAGCCGATCGCCACCGGGCGCCTGCTGCCGGCCGTGGACGGCACCGCCGCCGTCGGCCGCATGGCGGTGCACCAGGTGCTGCGCGGCTGCCGCTTCGGCGAACAGGTGCTGCTGGCGCTGGCGGCGCAGGCGCAACTGCGCGGCGACGGCGCGATCGAACTGCATGCGCAGCGCACGGCCTGCAGCTTCTACGCGCGGCTCGGCTTCGTCCCTGAGGGTGAACCTTACGAGGAAGCCGGCATCCCGCACCTCACCATGCGCAGCAAGCTGCCGCTGGGGACCTGAGGGTGGCAAGGAAGCGCCGTGCGACGGCGGCCAGGTCGGCCGAGGGTCCGTCCCCTGCCAGCGTCCCCCAAGCCGCCGCCAGCCACTTGCCGCCGGAACCCGCCGCCGACGGCCAGGCCTTCGCGCTGCTCGCCGCCATGGTGCTGGTGGCTCCCGCGGTCGGCGTCCCCGGCGAGGAGATGCTGCAGGACACGCTGAAATCGATCGTCGTCGCGTTCAGCACCCTGCTGGCGGCGCTGCTGTTCCTGCTGGCACAGCGCGAGCGCACGGAGCCGCTGCGCTGGCATGCGATCGTCTGGCTGCCGCTGCTGCTGGCCGCGTACGCGCTGGGCAGCATGGGCTGGTCGCACACCTACCTGGGCGCGGTCGAGGCGGTGCGCTGGTTCATCTTCAGCGTCATCGTCTGGCTCGGACTGAACACGCTCGCGCGCGGTCGCCTGGCGACGCTGGCCTGGTGCCTGCACGCTGGGGCGCTGATCGCTTCACTGTGGGCGGTGCTGCAATTCTGGTTCGCGATGGACCTGTTTCCGCAGGGGCCGAACCCCGGCTCCACCTTCATCAACCGCAACTTCTTCGCCGAGTTCGTGGTCTGCACGCTGCCGTTCGCGGGCTGGCTGCTGGCGCGCGCGCGCAGCAGTTCGGCCGTAGTCGGGATCGCCGCCAGCATCGGCTTCGTCATTGCAGCGATCCTGATGACGGGCACGCGCGCAGCCTTGATCGCCCTCTGGCTGCAGGTGCTGCTGGTGTGGCCCCTGATCGCGTGGCGCTGTCGCCGGCAGCTGGCATGGCCGCAATGGGGGCGTGGCTTGCGGCTGGCGGCGCCCACGGTGGTGCTGCTCACTGCGCTGGTCCTGGCGCTGATCCCCAGCAACAACCCGAAGATCCTGGAGGAAGGCCACGGCGGCAACGCGCTGCAGCGCGGCTTGCAGCGCACGCAGTCGATCGGACCGCAGGACCACTCGCTGGGCGTGCGCATGGTGATGTGGCGCGCAACGCTCGACCTGCTGAGGGCACGTCCCCTCTCGGGTGTAGGCGCGGGCGCGTGGGAAAGCGAAATCCCGCTGTACCAGGCGGAAGGCTCGCAGCTCGAAACCGACTTCTATGTCCACAACGAGTTCCTGCAGCTGGTGGCGGAGTACGGCCTGGTCGGCTGGGCCTTCCTGCTGCTCCTGCTCGCCTACCTGTGCCAGGCCGCCTGGCGGACCTGGCGCGACGAGTCCGAGCAAGCACAGGCCGAGCGGCCCCTGCGCGCGGTCTTCCTCTGCAGCCTGCTGGCGTTGATGGTGGTCAGCAACATCGGTTTTCCCTGGCGGATGGCCGCCACCGGCGCGGTGTTCGCGCTTTGCCTGGGCGGGCTTGCGGCCTCGGATGCGCGGCTCGGCTTAGCCTCCCGCTGGCTGGCGCGGCCATTGCGCTGGTCGCCGCGCATCGCGCTCGCCGGCTTGGCAGGGACGGTCATGTGCCTGGGCCTGGCCATCGTGATCAGCCAGCGCGCCGCCGACGCCGAACGCAAGCTGGTGACCGCCGCCAAGGCCGCGCTCACGCTCAGCGCGACCGGCGACCCGAACAACCCGCGCTACGCCCAGATGAAGCGCGACATGCTGCGGTCCGTGCGCGAGGGCATCGCCCTCAATCCGCACTACCGCAAGATCACGCCCATGGTGGCGGACGAGCTCGCCCGCTGGGGCGACTGGGCCAACGCCACCTGGATCTGGGAAAGCGTCACCGAATCCCGACCGTATGTGGTCGCGATCCTGACCAACACGGCGCGCGGTTACTCCAACAGCGGCCGCATGGACAAGGCCTTCGACTACCTGGAACGCGCCAAGAAGATCCAGCCGAACGCGGCCTCGGTGCGTTCACTCGAGGTGATACTGACGGCGCGCCAGGGCGAGGAAGCGCGGGCACTGCAACTCGCGCAACGGGCGGTGGATGCCGGCATCGTCGACTACGACCTCGTCAACACGCTCTACATCCTGGCCTGGCGGGCCCACGACTACCCGCTGGCCCGGCGAGCGCTCCAGCGGCGCATGGCAGGGTGGCCGGACAGCCAGGCGCGCGGCCACGTCCAGCTCGGCGTGCTGGCTGCCGAAGAAGGCAAGGATCCGGCGAAAGGACTCGAGGACTTCCGCAAGGGCCTGGCACTGGCCGCCCCGCGCGAACGGGAGGTGCTGCTGCAGCAGGTGCCAGCGGCGGTCCGGCCGCAGCTCAGCGCCTCGGTGCCTCAGACGTCGGCCAGCAGCAGGTAGGGCAGGGGCAGCAGCGACAAAGCGGATCCCGACACGCTGCCGGCGTGCAGCTCGCCGGCCTCGGCCGCCGTCAATTGCAGCGAGACGATCGCGTCCCAGCCGCCACCCGGCGCGGGCGCGGCTTGCGCCACGATGCCCACGGGTTGCTCGGCGTCGGAGGCCCGGAACACTTCCTGGCCGGCGCTCAGCTCCCCTTGCGAGTGCACGATGAAGGCGCGGCGCTTGAGGGTGCCGCGGAACTGGCTGCGGGCCACGACTTCCTGGCCGGGATAGCAGCCCTTCTTGAAGTTCACGCCGCCCACCGACTCGTAGTTCAGCATTTGCGGCACGAAGGCCTCGAACACCGGCTGGCTGAGTGTTGCGACGCCGCTGCGGACTTCACCCCATTGCCAGAGTTCGGTGGAGAGCGGCGCGCCCGCCGGTGGCGCGGAGCCGGCCGGCGCTATGCACAGCGCCCGCGGCTGGCCGTCGGCCGGATACAGGCGGATCAGGTGGGCGTCGCCCGCGTCCAGCCGCTGCCACGGCGCAGCCGCACCGCCAGGCACGGCTGCGCCCGCCAGTCCGAACAAGGCGAAGTCGCCGGTCGCATCGGTGAGCTTCGCCTTGGCCCGCAGCACGAACATGGACAGCCGCTTGAGGGTCTGCGGCAGCAGGTCGCGGCTGCAGACCAGCAGGATCTCGTCGCCAGCCAGCCTGGACACGATGAAGCTGGCCTGCATCCGTCCCTTGGCGTTGCAAAAGGCGGCCAGCCGCGCCTCGCCCGTGCCCAGCAGCGCGACGTCCTGCGTCAACTGGCCTTGCAGGAAACTGGACGCGTCTTCGCCTTTGGCGCGGATCACGCCGAGGTGGGGCAGGGAAGCGACACCGGTGAGGGGGTGGGTCATACGCTGAATTATCATGGCCTACTCATTCCACAGACGAAGTAGGGACGGTGGGCCGCTTTCTGAAGACCGTGTTCGTGCTGGCCCTGCTGGCAGCGCTGGGTGTCGCCGCCGCCGGCTGGTGGTGGTTGCGCAGTCCGCTGCCGCTGTCCGGCAACACCGTGGACCTGTCGATCGAGCCTGGCACCTTGCCACGCGGCGTCGCCCTGGCCGTGCACGATGCCGGCGTCGACGTCGATCCCCGCCTGCTGTTCGCCTGGTTCCGTGTGTCCGGGCAAGCCCACAAGATCAAGGCCGGCAGCTACGAGCTCGAGCCCGGCATCACGCCCCGGCGGCTGCTGGACAAGCTCGCCCGCGGCGAAGAGTCGCTGCGGGCGTTGACGCTGGTGGAGGGCTGGAACTGGCGCCAGGTACGTGCCGCGCTCGCCAGGAGCGACCAGCTCAAGGCCGACACGGCGAACCTGGCCGATGCGGACATCATGAAGCTGCTGGGGCGGCCGGGCGTGCCGCCGGAGGGGCGTTTCTTCCCGGACACCTACACCTATTCGAAGGGTTCGAGCGACGTCAAGGTGCTGCAGCGGGCACTGCGCGCCATGGACAAGCGGCTGGCGCAGGCCTGGGCGCAGCGCAAGCCGGACTCGGTCGTGAAGACGCCGGAAGAAGCGCTGATCCTCGCCAGCATCGTCGAAAAGGAAACGGGCAAGGCCGCCGACCGAACGCTGATCGCCGCCGTGTTCCAGAACCGGCTGAAGATCGGCATGCCCTTGCAGACCGACCCGACGGTGATCTACGGCATCGGCGAACGCTTCGACGGCAACTTGCGCCGCGTCGACCTGCAGACGGACACGCCTTTCAACACCTACCTGCGCGTCGGCCTGCCGCCCACGCCCATCGCCATGCCGGGCAAGGCTTCGCTGCTGGCAGCCGTGCAGCCGGCGCCCGGCAAATTCCTGTACTTCGTCGCCAAGGGCGACGGCACCAGCCAGTTCAGCGAAAACCTCGACGCGCACAACCGGGCGGTCAACAAGTACCAGCGGGGCCAATGAAGCCGGCCGGCCTGTTCATCAGCTTCGAAGGCATAGACGGCGCCGGCAAGTCGACGCACATCGAAGCCCTCGCCGCCGCCTTGCGTGCGCAGGGCCGCGCGGTCGTGCTGACGCGGGAGCCGGGCGGCACGGCGCTGGCGGAGAAACTCCGCGCACTGGTGCTCAACGAGCCGATGGACGCGCTGACGGAAGCGCTGCTGATGTTCGCGGCGCGGCGGGACCACGTCCTGCAGGTGATCGAGCCCGCGCTCGCCCGGGGCGACGTGGTGCTGTGCGATCGCTTCACCGACGCGACCTTCGCCTACCAGGGCGCCGGCCGCGGATTCGATCTCGGTGTGCTCGCGACCCTGGAAAACTGGGTGCAAGGCGTTCCCGCCACCGCGCCGCGGCTGCGGCAACCCGAGGTCACCGTGTGGTTCGACCTGGCGCCGGAGACCGCCGCGCGGCGACTGGCCGGCGCCCGTGTTCCGGACAAGTTCGAATCCCAGCCGCAGGACTTCTTCGCCCGCGTCGCGGCCGGCTATGCCGCGCGCCTGCAGGGCGATCCGAAGCGCTTCCTGCGGGTGAATGCCGACCAGCCCAGGGACGCGGTGTGGGCCGAGGTGCAGGCCGGCCTGAGAGAGCGGGGCTTGCTCTGATGGCGCCCTGGATCCAGGCGCAGTTGCGCCAGCTGCTGTCGCAACGCGGCCATGCGTGGTTGCTGCAAGGCCCGTCGGGGCTCGGCCAGTACACCCTGGCCTTGTCCTTGGCCCAGGCCTGGCTGTGCGACCGGGCGACGCCGGACGGCGCCTGCGGCCAGTGCGCCAGCTGTCACCAGGTCGAAGTCCGCGCGCATACCGACCTGGCGGTGCTGATGCCCGAGACAGCCATGCTGTCCCTGGGCTGGCCGCTGTCCGAGAAGGCCCAGTCCGACCTGGACGACAAGAAGCGCAAGCCCAGTCGCGAGATCCGGGTGGACGCCATGCGCGACGCCCTGGAGTTCGCGCAACGCACCAGCGGGCGCGGGCGCGGCAAGGTGGTGCTGGTCTATCCGGCCGAGCGCATGAATCACGTCACCGCCAACGCGCTGCTCAAGACCCTGGAAGAGCCGGCCGGCGACATGCGCTTCGTGCTGGCCAGCGAGGCCGCGCACCAGTTGTTGCCCACCATCCGCAGCCGCTGCCTGGGCCATTCCCTGACCTGGCCGGAGCCGGAACAGGCCGTGGCATGGATGCAGGAAGAGGGCGTTCCGGCCGCGGCGGCGCCCGGCCTGCTGCGCGCCGCCGGCGGCCGCCCCGAGGACGCCATGCGCCTTCACGCGGCCGGCCTGGACGCGAAGACCTGGTCGCTATGGCCCAAGGCGTTGGTTCGCGGCGACATCTCCGCGTTGGCAGGCTGGGCCCCGGCGCAAGTGGTGGAAGCACTCCAGAAGCTGTGTCATGACCTGCTGGCGGTGCACACCGGCGCGGCCCCGCGCTTCTTCGACAGGTCCGACCTGCCAGGGGCGGGCTCGTTCACGGCGCTGACGGCCTGGTGGCGCAGCCTGGCTGCAACAGCAAGGACGGTCGAACACCCGTTCAACCCCGGTCTCATGCTGGAAGACCTTGTGGCCCAGGCGCGGACAGCCCTACACTCGAAATCTGAGCCATGAGCACCCCGAGCCCCACCACCCCGCGTCCTAGCGTCATCCAGTTGGCCATCAAGGAAAAGGCAGCGCTGTACGCCGCCTACATCCCGCTGTTTTCGGACGGAGGCGTGTTCATTCCGACCACCCGCGACTACAAGCTCGGCGACGACGTCTATGTGCTGCTGTCGCTGCCGGACGATCCGCAGCGCTACCCCGTGGCCGGCAAGGTCGCCTGGGTGACGCCGGCCCGTGCCGCGGCCAACCGCACCCAGGGGGTCGGCGTGCGTTTCCCCTCGGACGACAAGTCCAAGCTGCTGAAGGTGAAGATCGAGGAAATCCTCGGCGGTCACCTGGCCTCCGAGCGGCCCACGCAGACCATCTAGACTCCCTAGAATCCCGTCAGGCCCCAGCGCCGCCGGCCTTCGCCGCGCGGCGCGCTCGCTTTTGCACACCATGTTCGTCGATTCCCACTGCCACCTGAGCTTTCCCGAGTTCGCCCCTCTGATGTCCGAGATCCGCCAGCAGATGGCGCAGGCGAGGGTGGACCGGGCCCTGTGCATCTGCACGACCCTGGAGGAATTCGAGGACGTGCATGCACTGGCCATGCGCTACGACAATTTCTGGGCCTCGGTCGGCGTCCATCCGGACAACGAGGGCGTCACGGAGCCCAGCATCGGCAAGCTGCTGGAGCTGGCGGCGCGGCCGAAGGTGCTGGCCATTGGCGAAACCGGGCTGGACTACTACCAGATGGACCAGCGCAAGGGCGGCCGCAGCGTGGCCGACCTGGACTGGCAGCGCGACCGCTTCCGCACCCACATCCGGGCGGCGCGGCAATGCGGCAAGCCGCTGGTGATCCACACGCGCGCTTCTTCGGCCGACACGATCGCGATCCTGAAGGAGGAGGGCGAGGACGGCTCCGCCGGGTCGGCCGGTGGCGTGTTCCATTGCTTCACGGAGACGGCAGAAGTGGCACGGGCGGCGCTCGATCTGGGCTTCCACATCTCTTTTTCCGGCATCCTGACTTTCAAGAGCGCGGCGGACCTGCGTGAAGTGGCCTCGTTCGTTCCCCTGGACCGGCTGCTGATCGAAACCGACAGCCCGTATCTCGCGCCCGTGCCTTTCCGCGGCAAGACCAACAACCCCTCTTACGTGCCCTACGTGGCGGCGCAGCTGGCCAGCCTGCGGGGCTTGCCGGTAGAGGACGTCGGTGCCCTCACCAGCCGCAATTTCGAAACCCTCTTCCGGCCTGTCACAGCATGAGAAATTACTTGAAGTACCTTGTCCATCTCCTTCTGGTGATTGGAGTTTTTTCTGCCCATGCGGGTTCGTACGACGACTTCTTCGTGGCCATCAAGCGGGACAACCCGGCTGCGATCGTCAGCCTGCTGCAGCGCGGGTTCGACCCGAATACGCTGGACCCCGCCGGCCGCCACGGGCTGGTGGTTGCCCTGCAAGGCGACGCGCTGCATGCAGCCGTTGCCCTGATCGACTGGCCCAAGACCAATGTCGAAACGCGCACTCCGAAGGACGAAAGCCCGCTGATGCTGGCCGCGCTGAAGGGCCACAAGGAACTGGTGCGCAAGCTGATCGCCCGCGATGCCGACGTCAACAAGCCGGGCTGGACACCGCTGCATTACGCGGCCACCAGTGGTGAACTGGAGATCATGGCGCTGCTGCTCGAGGAGCACGCCTTCATCGACGCGCAATCGCCCAACAAGACCACGCCGCTCATGATGGCCGCCCACTACGGCACGCCGGAAGCCGTGAAATTGCTGCTCCAGGAAGGGGCGGATCCGACGATGCGCAACGAACTGGGGATGACCGCCGTGGACTTCGCGCTGCGCGGCAACCGCAAGGATTCGGCCGAACTGATCGCCGCCGCCATTCGCAAGTCCAAGCCCAGGGGCAAGTGGTAGGCAGCAGGCCCGCGCGGCGGCCGGACGATCCGCTTACTGCGTCCTGCAGGGATTGACCAATTCGACACCGGGCGACATGGTGGCGGTGTCAGCCCGGCAGCGCGACATGTCGGCATAGTGTCCCTCGACCAGCACACCCGGCGGCGTGTAGCGCAGCGTCGCGCGGGCCTGCAGGCCGGAGGCCGTGGCGGCCTGGCAGCGCGCGCTGCGGCCGGCCAGCGCTTCGACCTTGCGGCAGAAGGCGTCGTCCGGATAGTCGAACTGGCGGAAGGCATTGCCGGCCTTGTCCCGGTACACCAGGTGCTTGCCCGGGCTGCCCACGGGCTGCGGCGGCGTTGCGCAGCCGGCCAGCGCCGCCAGGCCAAGGAGGGACAGTGTCATCGTGAACTTCATGGAGGCTCCCAAACGTTATGTTCTGGCCGCCGGCCGGTGCCGGGGCGCCCAGCTTTTTACAAGCGTTTGCCTTTGC
>JAQGMY010000468.1 GCA_028292105.1 Ramlibacter sp. | reverse complement strand
CCCACCGAGGGAGGGCTGGGGTTGGGTCGCTCGGCGCTCGCGGCCCTGCGAACGCCCCATGGATCCCCGCCTGCGCGGGGATGACATTGCTTCAGCGCAATGTCACTTCTCGACCACGAACTTGCCGTCGTGCACCTTCAGCATCACGCCGGTTTCGTTCGTGTAACCCCAGTGGTCGTCCTTGGTCCAGTTCATCACGCCGTGGGCGAACACCGTGCGGCCCATTCCTTCCATGGCATCGCGCAGGGCGCTGCGGAATTCCGGCGTTCCGGGCTTGCCCTTCTTCAGCGCGACCGGGACGATCTTCTGCATCACGATGCCGAAGTCGTAGGAGTGGCCGGCGAACTGGTTGCGCGAACCCGGGCCGTTGGCGGCTTCGTATTTGGTGACGAAGTCCATCGCCACCTTCTTCGAAGGGTGGTTGTCCGGCAGCTGCTCCGGCACGACCGCGGGGCCGGACACGACGAACGTGCCTTCCACGTCCTTGCCGCCGATGCGGACCAGGTCGGGCGTGGCGGCGGCGTGCGTCTGGTAGATCTTGCCCTTGTAGCCGCGCTCGACGATCGCCTTTTCCGGCATCGCGGCGCCGGAGCCGGTGGCGACGACGACCATCGCGTCCGGATTGGCGGCGGTCACCTTCAGCGCCTGCGGCGTGACGCTGGTGTCGGCGCGGGCGAAGCGCTCCACGGCGACGATCTTCATGCCGTTCTTCTCGGCTTCCGGCTGCAGGGCCTTGAGCCACAGTTCGCCGTAGGCGTCGGTGTAGCCGAGGAAGCCGATCGTCTTGACGTTCTGCTTCTTCATGTGCTGCACCATGGCATGGGCCATGACTTCGTTGCCCTGCGGCAGGCGGAACAGCCACTGGTCCTGGCCGGGCGGCACGCCGACCGGCGAGCCGGCGATCTGCAGCACCTTGTTTTCGGCGGTCACGGGGGCCATCGCGGCGGCCACCGGCGTCAGGCCGGAGCCGTAGATCACGTCCACCTTGTCTTCGGTGATCAGGCGCCGGGTATTGCTCACGCCCTTGCCGGGGTCGGAGGCGTCGTCGAGGATGATCAGGTTGACCTTTTCGCCGGCGATCTCCTTGGGGAACAGCGCCAGCTGCTTTTGCATCGGGATGCCCAGGCCGGAGCCGGGGCCGGTGAGCGAGAGGACCACGCCGATGTTGATGTCGGCGAGTGCGGCGCCGGCGGCCGCCAGCGATACGGCGGCGGCGACGAGGGTGCGTACAAATTTCATGGGCTTGTCTCCAGGTTGACTAAAACGACTTTGCGGGACTGGCCCAACGGCCAATGGCCGCATTGCACTGTCCCCGACACTGTTCTTCAGCGCGGCGCCATGCGCAGGGCCCCGTCGAGGCGGATCACCTCGCCGTTGAGGTGGGTGTTGGTGACGATGTGGACGGCGAGCTGCGCGAACTCCTCGGGCTTGCCGAGCCGCTGCGGAAAGGGGATGGAGGCGGCAAGCGATTGCTGCACCGGCTCGGGCAACTGCTTCATCAGCGGCGTGGCGAACAGGCCGGGGGCAATGGTGCAGACACGGATGCCGTGCTGCGCCAGGTCACGCGCCATGGGCAGGGTCATGCCGACCAGGCCGCCCTTGGAGGCGCTGTAGGCCTGTTGGCCCACCTGGCCGTCGAAGGCAGCGACCGACGCGGTGAAGAGCATCACGCCGCGCTCGCCGTCTTCCAGCGGCGACAGCCTGGCGCAGGCCGCGGCGAACAGGCGACTGGCGTTGTAGGTACCGATCAGGTTGATGTTCACCACGCGGGCGAAGTCTTCCAGCGGCGCGGCGCTGCCGTCCTTTTGCACCAGGCGCTTGGCGCTGCCGATCCCGGCGATGTTCATCAGGATGCGTGCCGGGCCATGGTGCTCGGCCGCCCTGGCGATCGCGGCGGCCATGCTGTCGGCGCTGGTGATGTCGCACTGGCAAGCCACGGCGCAGCCGTCGCCGTACTTCGCGACCATGTCCGCCGCCACCTTTTCCGCCAGCGGGAAGTTGAGGTCGAGCACGGCGACCTTGGCGCCCAGACGCGCCAGTTCGCGCGCCGTGGCTTCGCCGAGGCCGGAGGCGCCGCCGGTGACGAGTGCGGCCTGTCCCTGGATGTTCATGGCTGGTCCTTGCGGGGTTTGATCGTGAATGGCAGGCGGTCTTCGTGGAAGGCCTGCACCAGGGCGTCGCGGTGCTTGAGGACCGCGCGCTGGTTGATCGAGCCCTTGTCCGTGACCTCGCCCTTGTCGATGGAGGCGGGCTCGTGCATCAGGTGCAGGCGCGCCACGCGGCTGGCGCTGCCCGTTGCCTGCTTGGCCAGCGCGTTGGCGACCTGCTGGAAGTGCGCTTGCACCGGCGCGCTTTCCAGCACCGCTTGCAGGCTGGCGTCCGCGGGCAGGCCCGCGAGTTGGCGGATCGG
Organism: Ramlibacter sp.; assembly: GCA_028292105.1. Classification (GTDB taxonomy): domain Bacteria; phylum Pseudomonadota; class Gammaproteobacteria; order Burkholderiales; family Burkholderiaceae_C; genus Ramlibacter. The sequence continues at coordinate 806 of JAQGMY010000468.1, read as the reverse complement.
CTGGGCCGGGATCAGCAGCGCGCCGACCTCGTTCATGTTCAGCCCCGTGATCACCGCGTCCTGCACGTAGGGTGCACCGGCGGCAATGATCTTCGCCCGCAGCGGCCCCACGCTGACGAAGGTGCCGGTGGCGAGCTTGAAGTCTTCGGCGATGCGGCCGTCGAACTTGAGCCCCAGGTGCGGATTGGCCTCGTCGATCCACAGCACGGCGTCGCCGGTCCGAAAGAAGCCTTCCTCGTCGAAGCATTCGCTGGTGCCGTCCGGGTTGCGCCAGTAGCCGGGCGTGACGTTCGGCCCCTTGTAGAGGATCTCCGTCTTGCCGTCGACCGGCACCAGCTTCAGTTCCATGCCCACCGTGGGCAGGCCGATGTGGCCGGAGCGCACGTCCGGGTTGGTGACGAAGACGGCGAACGGCGACGATTCGGTCATTCCCAGGCCGGTGCCCATCACGATGCGTTCGCCGACTTCGGCTTCCTGCACCTCGTGCAGCAGGTCCCACACCGGCTGGGCCAGCGCGGCGCCGGAATAGAAGAACATGCGCACCCGCGACAGCAGGCTCTTGCGCAGCACCGCGTCCGCCTTCATGGCGTGGGCGATGGCTTCGAAGCCGGTCGGCACGTTGAAGTAGATGGTGGGCGCGATCTCGCGCAGGTTGCGCAAGGTCTCGTGCATCAGGGTCGGCGTCGGCTTGCCGTCGTCGATGTAGAGCGTGCCGCCGTTGTAGATCGTCAGGCCGATGTTGTGGTTGCCGCCGAAGGTGTGGTTCCAGGGCAGCCAGTCGACCAGCACCGGCGGCTCCTCGGCCA
>JAQGMY010000466.1 GCA_028292105.1 Ramlibacter sp. | reverse complement strand
TGGAAGAACGCCGCAAGTTGCGCGCGGGCCAGCCGATCACGCCGATGGAGTTCGAGGAACTCACCGACGACGAGCTCGAGCGGCTGGTGCCCAGGCGCTATCGTGAGTTCTTTCCCGGCAAGGACGGCTGTGCGGACGGATTTTTCTATCTGCACGACGGCACGGCGTACAGCTTCTATCGGGGCGGGCTGCTGGACGAGTAGAGCGCGTCAGCCGACGCGGATGGGCGTGGCATCCGCGGCCGGCGACCAACTTGCTGCCTGCCCGAGCAAGGCGGTCGGCGCTGGCTCGGCCGATCCGACGCGGAATGCCTGCACCACGTTCATCAACTGGGCCGCCAGGTCGCGCATGCTTGCCGCCGCCGCCCCGGCTTCTTCCACCAGCGCGGAGTTCTGCTGCGTCATGGTGTCCAGGTGGTCCGCCGCGCGGTGCACCTCGCCGATGCTGGCCGACTGCGACCGCGCCGCCGTGCTGATCTCGCCGATCATGTCGTTCACGCGCTGCACGCCGGTGACGATTTCACCCATGGCGTCACCGGCGTTTCGCACCAGCCGCGTGCCGCCGTCCACCTTCTGGCTGGACATGGCGATCAGGCCCTTGATCTCCCGCGCAGCCGTGGCCGAGCGCTGCGCCAGCGAGCGCACCTCGCCGGCGACGACGGCGAAGCCGCGTCCCTGCTCGCCGGCACGGGCGGCCTCCACCGCCGCATTGAGCGCCAGGATGTTGGTCTGGAAGGCGATGCCGTCGATCACGCCGATGATGTCGACGATCTTGCGCGAGGCCGCACTGATCTCGTCCATGTTGGACACGACTTCCGCCACGATGGCGCCGCCACGCTGCGCCGCTGCGCTGGCCGCTTCGGCGATGCGGCGGGCTTCCACCGCGGACTCGGCGCTCTGCTGCACGCTCACCGTGAGCTGCGCGATCGACGAAGCCGTCTGCTGCAGGTTGGCCGCGGACGCATCCGTGCGGGCGCTCAGTTCCGAGTTGCCGGCGGCGATCTCGTTCGAGGCGATGGCGATGGACTCGCTGGCGCCGCGGATGGTGACGACCGTCTCGCGCAGACGGTGCGCCATGGTGGCGATGGCGGCGTGCAGCGAACGCCGGTCGCCGGCCGCGACATGGGTCTGCACCTGCAGGTCGCCCTCGGCGATGCGGCGCGTGAGCAGGTGCAGGGTGCCGGGTTCTTCGCCGAGATCGCGCCACACCGAGGTGATGACCAGGCGGGAGGCCAGGCCCAGCACCGTGAGCACCACGATGCCGATGACCAGCGTGACCCAGAGGGCGCGCTCGACACCCCGCACCGCATCGGACTGCAGGCCGTCATTGCTTGCCACTGCCTGCTGCAGGTTCTTTTGCAGCATGCCTTCGAGGCTCGCCTGCGCACCCTGCATGCGCTTGGCCGGCTCGGCAGCATCCGACTTGCCCAGCATCGCCCTGGCGACGGCCACGGCCGCGTCCTGGTAGGCACTGAAAGCGTTCGCGAGCTCGTCGGCAAGCTGCGCCTTGGCAGGGATCGTGCGCAGGTTCGCGAAGCCGGCCTGGATGCGGCCGACGGAAGCCTGGACATCCTTGAGCGTGTCGGCGTCGCCTTCGCTGGTGGCGGATTGCAGCAGCAGCTTGAACTGTTCGATCCCCTGTTCGGTCGCGCGCAGTTGCTGCAGTGCCGGCGCCTCCACCTGGCTGAGGCGGTGCAGGGCCTCCAGCGTCCTCGAGCCGACCACATAGCTCGCCACGATGCCGACCAGGAACACGATGGCCGCACTCAGCGGCAGCATCCAGATTTTGGTTCGAAACTTCACGCACGCGCTCCTTGCAGGCACGGCGCGCGCCGCCGCGTGGCGGCGCGGCCGCCGGTCAATCGAGGGACAGGACGACCTTCACCGAAGGGTCTACCGCCGATTTCTCCATGTAGCCCACGGCCTTCGGGTCGGCGGCGACAGCCTTCTTCACGGCGGCAGCGTCCGGCAGTTGCCGCGGCGCCTGGGCCTTGCCGCTGAACACCAGCCGCGACCAGGTGGACTTGACCTGGGCGATGTCGCGCCCGGTGGCCTTGCGGTAGAACTCGGCGTATTGGGGCGAGCCTTCCGGCAGGTCGATCGGTGTGAGGCTGAAGTTCTTGCCCAGGAACAGGTCGGCGACCTGCTCCTTGGTGAGCGGTGGCGACGCCGGGTTCGCCACGACGACGAGGTCGGCTGCCAGGGCGCCGCCGGCGGTGGAGAGCAGGGTGGCTGCGATCATTGCGTGGATCTTGTGCATGGCGGGCCTCAGAACACGAAGTCGTAGGAGACGGCGAAGACGTTCACGTTGCCGCCGCGAACGAAGCCGGGCCGCGGATTGATCAGCCGGCCTTGCGCGTTGGCGCCCAGCTCGATGCGGTCGTACTGCGCCTTCAGGTCCATGTTGGGAGCGAAGTCCCAGCGCAGGCCCAGGGAGAGCGTGTTCTGCTTCTGCGGATTGCCCAGGATGTCCTGGAGCGCCGCATTCAGGCCGGCGGCGGGAGCGAAGGGGATGCCGCTCTCGTTGCGCGTGCGGTTCTTGCTGCCGGCATACGTGACGTACGGCGTCCACGTGCCCATGCGGTAGCCACCGGTGACGTACCAGGAACGCGAGCCCTGCACGAGGCCCTCGCCGCGGAAGTCCAGGTACTCGCCGGTCACGAACCAGCGGCCCGGGTCATAGCTCGCCGCCAGCGCCAGCGTGCCGAAGTCCATGTCACGGCCGGTGTAGCTGCGGGCCAGGCGGGCAGCCTCGGCGCCGGCCGGTCCGGGCACGGTGCTGAAGGCGGTGAAGCCCTGGGCCAGGCCCACCAGCCCGCCGATCTCCACCTTCGAATAGGTGTAGGCGGCGCGCAAGGTCAGGTCGCCGGTCTGCACGGTGTCGTTCAGACCGATGTTCGGATTGCTGCGCGACAGCGTGCCGTTCGGTTGCTTGGTCTTGTTGGCACCGTAGAAGGCCTGCAGGTTGTGCGTGAAGCTGCCCCAGCGCGTGCGGTACATCACGTCGACACCGTCGTTGTAGGTGTTGGGATTGATGATGTAAGCCTCCACGGGCGGCCGCAGCCAGGGCTGCGCGTAGCCGACCAGCCGGGTGTCCGAATAAAGGAAGAAGGGCAGGGCGATGCGGCCGACCCGCACCGACAGGTCCGGCGTCGCCTGGTACTTCACGCTCGCCACCTGGAATTCCGGCACCCAGCGGTTGTCGGCACGCTGCTGCGAAACCAGCTGCAAGGTGCCGGTGAGGCGTTCGGTGAAGGTGGCGTCGAGCTGGCCGCCCAACTTGCTGTCCGGCGTCATCGACCATGGCCGCGTCGCTCCAGCGCCGTTGGGCTGCAGCAGGTTGGTCACGAAGTCCGCGTTGCGTTCGTCCGAGTAGGTGGCGGCGAGCGTGCCGAAGCCGCTGAACTTGACGCCGGGCGCGCCCTGCGCGTGCGCCGCGCCGGCGGCAAAGGCGGCGCCGATGCAGGCCGCCAGGATCGATCTAGAAGTCGTTGTCATTCCGTCCAGTCCTCGTGGTTGTATGCGTGATTGACACTAAAGTTACAACACGATACATACCCGGCTGGGCGGCGGCAAGGCAGCATTCGGCCTGTCCTGGATGAGCAGACTCGCTGACGCGTGCTCCGTGACTTTGTGCGCGCATGACGCGATCGGTGCCCGCGAACCGCGTCGCGCTGCGACAACGCGGGCCCTGGTTGTTCCGACTTACGTCTTCACGGGCACCTTGCGGCGCGCCTGCCCGCGCCGGCGCTTGGGCCCGCTGGTGCTCACACCTCGGCGATCAGCTCGATCTCCACGCAGGCACCCATCGGGATCTGCGCGACACCGAAGGCGCTGCGCGCATGCGCGCCCTTGTCCCCGAACACCTGCCCGATCAACTCGCTGGCGCCGTTGGTCACCAGGT
>JAQGMY010000148.1 GCA_028292105.1 Ramlibacter sp. | reverse complement strand
TCTGCGCCGGGATGGCGGAGAACGCCGAACCGGAGCCGCCGGCGAACCCGACCACGGTGCCGCGGTAGCTGACATCGCCGCCGTACAGGTCGGCGTGCAGCACCACGGGCTGGCCGACACGGACCTTGTGCAACTGCACTTCCTTGAAGTTGGCGTCGACGTAGATGTCGGCCACGGGCACCACGGCCATCAGCGGCATGCCGGGCTGCACCTGCTGCCCCAGCTGCACCTGGCGCTTGGCCACGACGCCATCCACCGGCGCGCGAACCACGGTGCGCTCCAGGTCCAGCCGCGCCTGCGCCAGCCGGGCGCGGGCGAAGTTCACTTCCGGATTGGTTTCGGCGGTGGTGCCGCTGATCAGGGCCGCGTTGGCCTGCCTGGCGGCGCCGGCGCCGCGCAGGTTGGCGGCGGCGAGTGTCGTTGCCGCTTTCGCCGCGGCCAGGTTGGCCTGCGCCGCCTGGTGCGCATTGCGCGCGCGCGTCACTTCATCGGCCGATACCGACCCGGACTCCACCAGCGCTTCGCGCCGCTGCAAGTCGATGCGGGCCCGCTCGAAGTCCGCGCCGGCGGCTGCCACCTGCGCCGTGACGCGGCTCTGCTCCGCCGCGCGCGCCGCCATCTGCGAGTCCAGGTTGACGTCGCTGGCCTGGTAGCTGCGCACCCGCCGCACGGCCCGGTCCAGCTCGGCCTCGGCCTGCGCCACCAGCAGCCGGGCGTCGGCCGGATCGATCTCGATCAGCACATCGCCCTTCTTCACCTGCTGCGTGTCCTTGACGCGCACGGCGGCCACCGTCCCGGCAATGGCCGGCGTGATCTGCGCCACTTCGACGGCGGTGTAGGCGTTGTCCGTGGCGACGAAGTGCGAGGCGTGGAGCTTCCAGTAGCTGCCGGTCGCGCCGCCGATGGCCACGACGACGGCGGCCAGGGCCAGGAGCCGCTTGTTGCGGCGTTGCTTGAGGCCGGTGTCGGCGGTCGCTTCTTGGGTGTTCGTGCTCATGGGATTCCTTGGGGGCTGCGGTACGTGGAGATCAGCGGGAGGCAACGCGATAGCCGCCGCCGAGGGCGCGCTGCAAGGCGATGTCGAGGGAGAACGAGGCGCTGCGCAGGTTGGTCAGCGCATCCAGGGCGTTGAGCAAGCCGTCTTCGGCCGTCAGCACCTCCAGGTAGGTGCCCAGGCCGCCGTCGTAACGCCGGCTCGCCTGCTGGTGCGCTTCGGTGGCGGCGTCCACCGCTTCCTGCGCCTTGTCCAGGCGAGCGCCCAGCGCCCGTTGGCTGGTGGCGGCGCCCGCCACTTCCTGCAGCGCATTGGCCAGCGCCTGGTCGTAGTTGGCGACGGCTTCCTGATAGCCGGCGTGCGCGCCGCGCAGTTCGCCGCGCAGCCGGCCGCCGCTGAAGATCGGCAGCGAGATGGCCGGCCCGATCGCGCCGACGGCGGATCCGCTGCGGGTGAGCAGGTCCAGCCCCAGGGCGTGCGCGCCGAGAAAGGCCGACAGGTTCACGTTGGGATAGAACTCCGCCTTCTTCTGGGCGATGCGGCTGTCCTGCGCCTGCGCGCGCAGCCGGGCGGCGACGATGTCGGGGCGCCGTCCCAGCAGGTCCACGGCCAGCTCCGGCGGCAGACCGAAGCCGCGGTCCAGCTTCAGCGTGGGCACGGTGATGGCCAGGCCGCGGTCAGGCCCGGCTCCCAGCAGGGCCGCGATGCGCTGGCGCTGCAGCGTGAGCTGTTCGTCCAGCGCCAGCACGGCGCCTTCCGCCGCCGCACGGCGCGCGTCGGCGGCGCGGACGCTGCCGCGCGTCTCCAGTCCGTGCTGCAGCCGCTGGCCGAACAGCCCCGCCGTCTTGCGACGGATCTCCAGCGACTGGGCCGCGGTGTCGCGGTTGGCGTGCAGCCGGCCCAGTTCCGCATAGGCGGCGGCGATGCCGGACGAGAGCAGCAGCCGGGTCTGCGCCAGTTCGGCGCGCGCGGCCTCCTGCTGCGAGGTGGCGGCGGCCAGCGCCGCCCGGTTCTTGCCCCAGAAGTCCAGCTCCCAGCGAAAGTCCAGCGTGGCGCGCCCGTAGTCGTTCCAGTCCTGGGGCGTCTGGGCCGGCGGGGTCAGGTAGTTGGAACTGAGCTTCTCCTGGCTGATGGCGGCATTGGCGCTGAGCTGCGGCTTGCTCGCTGATCCGACGACACCGGTCGCGGCCTCGGCCTGCCGCAGGCGGGCCGTAGCGGCGGCCAGCGTGGGGGAATCCGCCAGCGCTTGTGCGATCAACCCGTCCAGCTGCGGGTCGCCATAGGCAGTCCACCAGCGGTCGTCCGGCCACTCGGCGGCGGGCGCCTGGAATGCCTTTGCGGCCGCGAAGGCATCTGCGCCGCGCGGGCCGGGTGAAGCGTCCAGCGCAGGCAGCTGGGCACAGCCCACCAGCAGGAAGGAGCCGCCCAGGGCGAGGCGCCCCAGGGGCGCAAGAAGGAATCGGGAATGGCGGCTACGCATCTGGACCTTAAATGAACCGTACGGTTTGGTTTAGTCGGGTCGCGGATTGTAGCGGAAACTGCGCTAAACTGAACCAGTCAGTTCAAGAAAGACCCCCTATGCGCACAAGGACGGAAACCAGGCGGCAGGCCATCCTGGAGGCGGCTGCGGACGTGTTCCAGAAGGTGGGATATGAGCGCGCCTCGATGGCGGACATCTGCGCGCGGGTCGGCTATTCGAAGGCCACTCTCTACAGCTACTTCACCTCCAAGGAGGAGCTGTTCTACGAGGTGGTGACCGAGGCCACGGAGGCCGAATTCCAGGCGACGCACGAAGCCCTGGACCCGTCGGTGGAGGACATCGTGCCGGCCCTGCAGCGCTTTGGCGAGCGACTGCTGGCCCTGCTCTATTCGCCGCAGGTGCAGGCGGTGCGGCGCCTGGTGATCTCCGAGGCGGGACGCTCCGACCTCGGGCAGCGCTGCTACGAACTGGGTCCCGCGCGCAACCAGGAGGTGATTGCCCTGTTCCTGCAGGACGCGATGCAGGAAGGCAAGCTGCGCACTGCGGACCCGCGCATCGCGGCCTTGCACCTGCACGGGCTGCTCGAGGCCGAGTGGCTGGACCGCTTCCTGTTCCAGACGGTGGCGAGCCTGAGCGCCAGGCAGATCGCCGCGACGGTGGAACGCGCGGTCGCGGTGTTCATGGCGGCCTACGGCCCGGACAAGGTGCCGCAGCCGGCCCGCAAGGCGCCGGGCCGCGGCAGGTAGGTGGGCCTAAGGCGCTGAAGCCCATGGCACACGACTGCCCACCGGGCCGCCGCAGCTTCAGTTGTCGACCTTGACGCCGGTCTTCTGGATGATGCTTTTCCATTGCTGGGACTCGGTGCGCATGCGCCTGGCGAAATCCTCCGGTTCATGCATCACGATGATGGAACCTTGCTGCGCCAGCTTGCGCTGCGTCTCGGGATCCTTGAGGACGGCGCGCAGCTCCCTCGAGATCCGCTGCACGATCGCATCGTCGGTGCCGCGAGGCGCAGCGAGGCCCCACCAGTTGCCCAGCAGGACACCCGGCGGCACGCCCAGTTCGGCCGGGGTCGGCACATCCGGAAGGACTTCCAGCCGTGAATCTGAAGCAACGGCCACCGGGCGCATCTTGCCGCTGGAGATCTGGCCGGCCACGATGCCGTAGCTCGCGATGAACAGCTGCACTTCGTTGGCGGCAAGCGCCACCAGGCCCGGCTGCGAGCCGCGATAGGGCACGTGGACCATGGGTGTGCCGAGATGCTCCGCCAGCATCAGGGCGGAAATGTGGGGAACCGTGCCGGCGCCGGGCGAGCCGTAGTTCACCTTGCCGGAGTGGGCCGCCGCGTAACGGGCGAACTCCTGGAAGTTGCTGGCACCGGTCTGCGCTGAAATCATCACCAGGTAGGGCTGCTCGACAACGATGCTGATCGGCACGAAAGCCTGCAGCGGATCGAAGCCCATTCGGGGGAAGAGGAACTGGTTGATGACGAAATTGTTCGTCGCTCCCATCAGCAGCGTGTAGCCGTCCGGCGCTGCCTTGGCGACCTCCCCCGCACCGATGTTGCCGGCGGCCCCGGTCCGGTAGTCCACCACGATGGACTGGCCCAGGCGCTTTTCCAGGAGCGGCTGGATGGTCCTGAGGACCAGGTCGCCGCCTCCACCGGGCGGATACGGAAGGATCACCCGGATCGCCTTGTCCGGGTATGCGGCGGCCGCGTGTGCGGCGAAGAGCAACGCTGCACATGCTGCAAGCGCCCGATGAAAGCTGCCGATGATGTTGTGCATGCGAAGGCTCCTTGTCCAGTGATCAATTCAAAGAAAAACGCGTCCCCAGGCCCGCGAGAACCGCACGCCGGTAGATGTCTTGCGCCACCGCCACGTCGATGCTTCCGACCCCTGTCATGAAGGCGAGCGTCCGCTCATGGTCCGACGTGCGTCCGGCTGCGCGGCCGGCCACCACGTCCTGCATGCGGCACAAGCGGGAGTCGTCGAGCGCGATTGCCGGCCGATAGCGCGCGAGTGCCCTCTCGAGGTTCTCGCGGTGGTCGCACACGAGGCGGTCGGCCATCGCGTAGATGCCGTCATCCCATGAACCCGTGATGTCCAGGGGCACCATCAAGGTCCCGGGCGACCACCA
>JAQGMY010000456.1 GCA_028292105.1 Ramlibacter sp. | reverse complement strand
CCACGACATTGCCACCGGCAGCCGCCGCCTGATCGCCAACTTCCGCGGCTCCAACAGCGCGCCGGCCTGGTCGCCGGACGGCCGCACCCTGGCCGTCACGCTCACGCGCGATGGCGGATCGCAGCTTTATACGATCAGCTCCAGCGGCGGAGAGGCGAGGCGCCTGACGCAGTCCAGCGGCATCGACACCGAGCCCCTGTTTTCAGCGGATGGCCGCAGCATCTATTTCGTCAGCGACCGCGGCGGTGCGCCGCAGATCTACCGGATGGGGGCCAGCGGCGGCGAGCCGCAGCGCGTCACCTTTACGGGGACTTACAACATTTCCCCGACGCTCAGCCCCGACGGCCGGTGGCTCGCCTACATTTCGCGTATCAGTGGCGCCTTCAAGCTGCAGGTGATGGAACTCGCCACGGGCAACGTCCAGTCGGTGAACGATACGTCCTCCGACGAAAGCCCCAGCTTCGCTCCCAACGGCCGGCTGATCATCTATGCCACCCGGCAAGGCGGCAGCGAAGCGCTGATGACCACCACTCTCGACGGCAAGATCAAGGCGCGGCTGCCCGGCAAGGGCGGCGACATCCGCGAGCCCGACTGGGGCCCGTTCCACCGTTGAAGTGCGAAACAACTTTCAGGAGATTTTTGACAATGAAGCAGCGTATGTTCCTGGCCATGGCCCTCGTGGCGGCACTGGCCGGCTGCGCCAGCGGGGTGAAGCTGGACGACGTGCCGGTGGAAGACCGGCAAGGTGCGGCCGTGGTCCCGGGCGGCGCCGGCGGCGGCGCCCCGGGCGGCAGTGCCAGTGATGTGCGGCGGGTGCAGGTCGACGAGGTGCCGGGCACCCGGGCCGGGCCTGCCAACGTGGCCCGCGTGATCTATTTCGACTACGACAGCAATGCCATCAAGCCGGAGTTCCAGTCGGCCATCGAGGCGCACGCGCGCTTCCTGAAGGCCAACGGCTCGCGGCGCGTGGTGATCGAAGGCCACACCGACGAGCGCGGCGGCCGCGAGTACAACCTGGCGCTCGGCCAGCGCCGCGCCGAGGCGGTGCGCCGATCGCTCGGCCTGCTCGGTGTGGCCGACACCCAGATCGAGGCGGTGAGCTTCGGCAAGGAAAAGCCGGCCGTGCCCGGCATGGATGAAGCGGCCTGGGCGCAGAACCGCCGCGCCGAGATCGTGTACCGATGATCGCGCTGCAACGCTGTGCGGTGGCGGCGGCTCTCGCCGCCGCTTCGCTCTTCACGGCCGGCGCGCAGGCGGCCCTGTTCGAGGACGACGAGGCCCGCCGTGCCATCCTCGACCTGCGCCAGCGCATGGAGCAGCAGCGCCAGGGCACCGCGGACGAACTGCGGCGCGCGACCGACGAGAACGCATCGCTGCGCCGCAGCCTGCTGGACCTGCAAAACCAGATCGAGGCGCTGCGCTCCGAGCTCGCGCGCATGCGCGGCCAGGACGAGCAGCTGTCGCGCGAACTGGCCGACGTGCAGCGGCGCCAGAAGGACATCGCGCAGGGGGTCGAAGACCGCCTGCGCCGGTTCGAGCCGGTGCAGGTGCAGGTGGACGGGCGCGAGTTCAGTGCCGATCCGGCGGAACAGCGCGAGTTCGAGGCCGCCCTCGGCGCCTTCCGCAAGGGCGACTTCGTGGCCGCGCAGGCGGCGTTTGCCGACTTCGCGCGCAAGTACCCGTCCAGCGGCTACCGGCCCACGGCGCTGTTCTGGCTTGGCAATGCGCAGTACGCCAATCGCGACTACCGCGGCGCCATCGCCAACTTCCGCGCCTTGCTGCAGCAGGCGCCGGACCATCCGCGCGCCCCCGAAGCGGTGCTCTCCATCGCCAATTGCCAGATCGAACTGAAGGACAACGCCAGTGCCCGTCGCACCCTCGACGACCTGGTGAAGGCCTACCCGCAGTCCGAAGCCGCGGTCGCCGCGCGCGACCGGCTGACCAAGCTGCGTTAGCCGTGGCGCGCTGATGACTCACCTGGACGAAGCGGCGGACCTGCAACGCCGTTTCGGCGGGCTGGAACGCCTCTATGGCGTAGCCGGTGCCGCGGCGATCCGCCAGGCGCACGTAGCTGTCATAGGGATCGGCGGCGTGGGCTCGTGGGCGGCCGAAGCGCTGGCGCGCAGCGGCGTCGGCACGCTGACGCTCGTGGATCTCGACCACGTCTCCGAATCGAACATCAACCGCCAGGTGCACGCGCTGGATGCGACGCTGGGCCAGGCCAAGGTGCTGGCCATGCGTGAGCGCATCGCGCAGATCCATCCGCGTTGCACCGTCCACTCGATCGAAGACTTCGTCGAGCCGGAGAACTGGCCGCAGCTGCTGCCCGAAGGCGTGACCGCCGTGATCGATGCCTGTGATGCCGTGAAGGCCAAGACCGCCATGGCGGCCTGGGCGCGCCAGCGCAAGGGCTTGTTCATCGCGTGCGGCGCGGCCGGCGGCAAGCGGCTGGCGCACCAGGTGGACATCGGCGACCTCGCGACGACCACCCACGACCCCTTGCTGGCGCAAGTGCGCTACCGCCTGCGCAAGTTCCATGGGGCGCCCAGGGAGGGCAAGCGCATCGGCGTGACCTGCGTCTTCAGCCGCGAAGCAGTGGCCCCGCCGGATCCGTCGTGCGCGATCGAGGGCGATGGCTCCCTCAATTGCCACGGCTATGGCTCGGTGGTGAGCGTGACGGCGACCTTCGGGCAATGCGCCGCCGGCTGGGTGCTCGACAGGACCGCCTCTGCCGCGAAGGGCTGATCAACCACGCTATAATCGCAGGCTTTGCCGCACCACACGCGCGGCAAAATGGCCGGGACGTTAGCTCAGTTGGTAGAGCAGCGGACTTTTAATCCGTTTGTCGTGGGTTCGACCCCCGCACGTCCCACCACCTGATTCTGGCATCCAAAGGAAAGCCTGCTACTGATTCGGTAGCAGGCTTTTTCTTTCCGGAACTGTGAATGACCTCCGCCACAGGTCATGTTGTTGCGACAGGTTGTCGCACCGAACGACAGAGCCTGCCTGCACACCAGAGCATCCCGAATCGCGCCCCGGCGACCGGCGGCCGCCAGGCGCGCATCCCTCCCTTGGCACGATTGTCGCTCGCACGATCTGTTCCGCGCTGCGTTTTGCGCCTGTCACTTCGCCTGCCTACATTTGGATCTCGGCGGCGCGGCGGGCGCCATGAACAAGGACAAGCCATGGACGGTATCGATGCCCTGCTGCTTGCGCGCATCCAGTTCGGCTTCACCATTTCCTTCCACATCGTTTTCCCGGCACTGACCATCGGGCTCGCCGGTTACCTGGCTGTGCTGGAGGGGCTGTGGCTGAAGACACGTCAGCAGGAATACATGGACTTGTTCCAGTTCTGGATCAAGGTCTTCGCCGTGGCTTTCGCAATGGGAGTGGTCTCAGGGCTTGTCATGGCCTACCAGTTCGGGACGAACTGGGGCCCGTTCTCCAAATTTGCCGGGGGCGTGACCGGCCCTTTGCTTGCGTACGAGGTGCTGACCGCATTCTTCCTGGAAGCAGGTTTCCTGGGCGTCATGCTGTTCGGCATGCGCCGGGTCGGACCGGGCCTTCACTTCTTCGCCACCGTGATGGTCGCAGCCGGATCAGTGATCTCGGCGACCTGGATCCTTGCTTCCAACAGCTGGATGCAAACCCCGCGGGGTTACGAGATCGTCGATGGACGCGTCGTTCCCGTCAACTGGCTGGAGGTGATCTTCAATCCATCATTTCCCTACCGCTTGGCGCACATGCTCACTGCGGCGTACCTGGCGACCGCATTGCTTGTCGCCGCCAGCGCCGCGTGGCATCTGCTGCGCGGCCGTGACTCGGTGCCTGTTCGCCGGATGTTGTCGATGGCGCTCTGGATGACCCTCATCGCTGCTCCGCTGCAGGCATTCATCGGGGATTTGCACGGATTGAACACGCTGGAGCACCAGCCAGCCAAGCTCGCCGCCATCGAAGGTCACTGGGAAAACAGGCCGGGAGAAGCCGTGCCATTGATCCTCATCGGAGTCCCGGACATGGACTCGGAAACAACGCGTCATGCCGTGGCCATACCGAGGCTTGGCAGCATCCTGCTGACGCACACGCTGGACGGACAAATCCCCGCCTTGAAGGACTTTCCGAAGGCGGACCGGCCGAACTCGCTGGTCGTGTTCTGGACGTTCAGGCTGATGGTGGGCCTGGGTCTGCTCATGATCCTGCTGGCTTGCCTCGGTGCCTGGCTGCGACGCGGTGATCGTGTCTATTCCAGCCGTCCTTACCTGAAGTTCGTCATGTACATGGGACCGTCCGGCCTCATCGCGCTGCTCGCCGGGTGGGTGACGACCGAAGTGGGACGGCAACCCTGGGTCGTCTACGGCGTGATGCGCACTGCCGACGGCGTGTCGGCGCACGGTGCCGCCGAGGTCGGCTTCACGTTGGCCCTGTTCGTGGTGGTCTACATCGTGGTGTTCGGGGCGGGGACCATCTACCTGCTGCGCATCATCGGCAAGGGCCCGCAGCCGGGCGAATCCAGTCACCAGCCCACAGGCGGGCCCGGCCGGATGCGCCACTCGATGCGACCGCTCTCCGGCGCCGACGAAAACCTGGAGCGAGCGAGCGCCGCCACGGCTGCGAGGGAGAGCTGAATGGGCATCGACCTTCCCCTGATCTGGGCCGTGATCATCCTGTTCGGCGTGATGATGTACGTCATCATGGACGGCTTCGACCTGGGAATCGGCATCCTGTTCCCGCTTTTCCGCGCGAAGGAGGAGCGCGACGTGATGATGAACACCGTGGCGCCCGTCTGGGACGGCAACGAGACCTGGCTGGTGCTCGGCGGTGCTGGCCTGTTCGTCGCCTTCCCGATGGCCTACGCGGCCATTCTGAGCGCCTTCTACCTGCCGTTGATCCTGATGCTGGTGGGCCTGGTCTTCCGCGGCGTCGCTTTCGAGTTCCGCTTCAAGGCCAGCGAGCGCCGGCGGCGTCTCTGGGACTTCGCGTTCGTCGCGGGCTCCTGCGTCGCTGCATTCTTTCAGGGCGTGACGCTCGGAGCCTTCCTGCAAGGCCTGCCGATGCGCGATGGTGACTACACGGGCGATCTCTTCGCCTGGGCCGCTCCGTTCCCTCTGTTCGTCGGCGCGGGTCTCGTTGCGACCTACGCGTTGCTCGGAGGAACCTGGCTGGTGATGAAGACCGAGGGTGAACTGCAGCGACGCATGCGGGAGATCTCGCGCCACCTTGCGTGGATCCTGCTGTTGTTCATCGGAGTGATCAGCGTCTGGACGCCGTTCTCCCAGCCAGCGGTCGCTCAGCGCTGGTTCAGCGTGCCGAATCTGTTCTGGTTCGCGCCGGTTCCAGTGCTGGTACTCGTATGCACCTTCTTGCTGAGACGGGCGCTGCGTGCCCCGCAAGCGCACGCCTTTCCTTTTCTTCTGACGTTGGTACTCGTCTTCCTTGGTTATACCGGGCTTGGAATCAGCCTGTGGCCCAACGTCATCCCTCCGGACGTGTCCATCTGGGAAGCAGCGGGCCCGCCTCAGAGCCTCGGCTTCACCCTCGTCGGCGCGCTTCTGATCATCCCGATCATTCTTGGCTACACCGCGTTGGGTTACTGGGTGTTCCGGGGGAAAGTGCGGCAAGGGCAGGGCTACCACTGATGCGCGGTGCAAACACCTCGTCTGTCTGGCGCCGTGTGGTGTGGCTGATCGCGTTCTGGTGTGCTGGCGTCCTGTCACTCGCTGTGCTGGCCTGGCTCGTGAAACTGTTCATGCGCACCGCAGGCCTGACCCCCTAGATGAAGAGTTCCTTCGTTTCAGCCGTACAGAACAATCCCCAGCACCACGGCGGCATCCAACAGCACCCAGCCGACGCACGCAACATAGATGGCCTTGTCTCGCGTGCCGAGGCCATGCACGAACCAGAAGCAGGCGCCCACCAGATAGGCGCTCCACGAGAGCAGGGAGACGCCGGCGGCATCGTGCAAGACCCAGATCGTCCAGATCTGCGGCACGGTCATCACCATGGTCATGGCAGAGAGATAAGGGAGCGCCTTTTCGACGAAGCCGCTCGACTTGGTCGCCATCGGAGGTACGCCTGGTCCATGCACTGTGGTTCTCCTTGGCTGTGAGGAGACCAGACCGCCCGGAACAGCGGCGGTGCCGGTCGGGTCCAACATGCTCTCACAGCACCGTTCGATGCTACGCCGATGGAACCTGACTTGGTGGACCCTCCAATCGAGTGCGGAGCAGGCCGGTGTCCTGCTCGAGTCGGGGACAAGTTGTCGCGATCACAACGACAGCATGGCGCGCTTGTCGTGCGCAAGTGAAGGCGGCTCGCTGTCGGCCGGTCGAACCAATAACGCGACCTGGTGCGGCATGAAAATCGCACGCGCGAAAGGTCTTGACCGGTGCATTGCAGCAGCTGGTCGACGCATCTACATTGAATCTGCGACCGCCTTGCGGCTAATCCCGGGAGAACCTGACCATGTACCGCTTCGCCTCGTTCGTGTCCGGGTGCGTTCCAGGCGGCGCGGCACTCGCAACCCCGCCGCCGGTCGATGATGTGGCGAAGGCCAGAGCCGCGGAACAGTCCGCCAGAATGAAAGTGATGACGCCCGGACCTGTGTGCTTGCCGGCTCCATCGGAGCACCCCGGGCCGCGGCAGCTTGAGGAGGCCCTTCGGCGATGAGCACATTCCGGCACGGCGACACCGCGGTATTTCCCCCCGAGGCATCTCACCAGCCAGACGAGCACGCCCTCGCAGGATGGCGGCGCTGGGTTTACGCCACCAACCACAAGGACATCGGCACTCTGTACCTGCTCTTCTCGTTCACCATGTTCATGGTGGGCGGTGTTCTGGCGCTGGCATTGCGCGCAGAACTGTTCCAGCCTGGCCTGCAGCTCATGCGCCCGGAGTTCTTCAACCAGTTGGTGACCATGCACGGGCTCATCATGGTGTTCGGCGCCATCATGCCGGCATTTGTCGGTTTCGCGAACTGGATGATTCCGCTGCAGATCGGCGCGCCGGACATGGCATTCGCGCGCATGAACAACTTCAGCTTCTGGCTGCTGGTTCCGGCAGCGATCATGCTCACCGGATCGTTCTGGATGCCGGGCGGCGCGCCGGCTGCAGGATGGACGCTCTACGCGCCACTGAGCCTCCAGATGCCGGCATCCATGGACGCCACCATCTTCGCCATTCACCTCCTCGGCGCCTCGTCCATCATGGGTTCGATCAACATCATCGTGACGATCCTGAACATGCGAGCTCCGGGGATGACGCTGATGAAGATGCCGATGTTTTGCTGGACCTGGCTGATCACGGCTTATCTGCTGATTTCCGTGATGCCCGTGCTGGCGAGCGCCATCACCATGATCGTGACCGATCGGCACTTCGGCACTACCTTCTTCAATGCGGCAGCCGGGGGCGACCCGGTGATGTACCAGCACGTTTTCTGGTTCTTCGGGCACCCGGAGGTCTACATCATGATCCTGCCGGCATTCGGGATCATCAGCCAGGTCGTGCCTGCGTTCTCCCGCAAGCGCCTGTTCGGCTATTCGTCCATGGTCTACGCCACCGCATCCATCGCCATCCTGTCCTTCCTCGTCTGGGCACATCACATGTTCACGACCGGCATGCCAGTGACCGGGCAACTGTTCTTCATGTACACAACGATGCTGATATCGGTTCCGACATCGGTGAAGATATTCAACTGGATCGCCACGATGTGGCGAGGCTCCATCACGCTGGAAACGCCGATGTTGTTCGCCGTGGGCTTCATCTTCGTGTTCACCATCGGCGGCTTCACCGGACTGATCGTGGCGATCGCACCGATCGATGTCGTGCTGCAGGACACCTACTACGTCATTGCGCACTTCCACTATGTGCTCGTGGCGGGGTCGCTCTTCGCGATGTTCGCCGGCGTGTATTACTGGATCCCCAAGTGGACCGGAGTCATGTACGACGAACGCATGGGAAAGATCCACTTCTGGTCATCGCTCATCAGTTTCAACATGGCGTTCTTCGTCATGCACTTTCTGGGGCTGGCGGGCATGCCCAGGCGATACGCGGACTACCCGGCGCAGTTCGCCGACTTCAATGCAATCGCCACCATCGGGGCGTTCGGGTTCGGCGTCTCGCAGGTGTTCTTTTTTTTCGCCGTGGTGCTTCCGTGCATGCGAGGCCGTGGCCGTCCCGCTCCCCAGCGGCCATGGAACGACGCCGATGGCGAGGGCGCGGAAGGACTCGAGTGGGAGGTCCCCTCGCCCGCGCCTTTCCACACCTACGCGACGCCGCCACGTCTGAATGCTGCTGCCACTCGCGTCTTGCCGAGCCCCGTGGCCCGGGACACTTAAAGATCGGTACCGCTGGACGATACCTTTGAAGGAGCGGCCGCCGAGGCTAAAGCTTTGCGGGCGCTGCGACACCGCTCCACAGCCAGACGCCATCTGTCCCAAAGAACCGCATCGTGCAAGGCGGTGCCGGGCAGCCTGTCTTTGACAGCGTTCCAAGCGGCGCGCTCCGCGCCGATGGCGGCTGCAAGTTCGTCATTGAGATCTGGATGCATGTTGCTCGCGCCCGATCATCATCGTACCGCGAGACACATCCTTCAAAGTGCTCCGAGCGCCCGCTGCATTGTCAGAGGCCGGCGCGTGATTGGGGCCTCAACTCTCATGCCAACCAATTTCGCGGCCTGCGAGTCCATCGTCTAGCTCTTGGTGATGAAGGTGATCTGCCCTTCACCCTCGATATAAGCGGACTTCACGTTCTCGATGTCTTCAATGCCGTTTTTCCGCAGGTAGGTCCGGAGTTCCTCCTCGGTGAGAAACTCTCTTCTCATGTTTCGCTGCAACATCCTTCCGTTCAGAACGATCGGAATCGGCCGAGTGGAGACGAGTTTTTCAACCCACTTGAAGCGGAAGCTCAGTGCGTTCAATGCAAAATTGAAAGCCATGATGCATGCGATCTGGAAGATGCCGTCGCCTACACCGGCGTAGTCACCCAGCGAGTGTGAAGCGGCCTCTGCGATCAGCAGCAACAGGACGAGATCCATGGTTGCGAGTTCGCCGCCCGTTCGACGAGGCATTACCCGCAGGAAGAACAGGATGAGCGAGTAAAGCAGTAAGGCGCGCGCAAGCAGTTCCAGAAGCGGCGTTTCCAGGGCGAATACGGAAGACCAGTTGGAGGGGGAAAAACTCATCGCTGTGCGCAGGCGAAAGAACTGGGAAGGCGTCCAAGCTGTCCGCTGAATATAACCCGCCAGGATGCTTGCGACAGGCAATTTCCTTGGTCCGGCAGCGACTCGCCAGGATGCTCGGGACGACTACGTGACGTAGTCGCCAGCAGCCTCCGGCTGGAACAGGATTTTTTCGATCTGGGCGACGCTTTCGTCGCCGCCGGGGCGAGCCCAGCGGCCGATGGCGCCCGCGGGCAATCCGATCAGGGACATGCCCGCAGGAGAGAGCACGGAGATGTGGCCCTTGCCAGGCTCTGCGTCCGCGGGGTAACACACAACCAGGATCTGGCTGCGGTGCACCCGGAGATCCCGTATGACGAACCGCGCATACATGGTCACCACGTCGGGCGGTATGGCCGATGAGGGCACGACGTCTGCTTCGTTGAGGATCTCCTCGAGCTGCGGCATTGCTCCCGCAGCGGTAAATTTCTTCAGCCGGGTAAAGTCAAGCTCGGTGAGTTTTCGCTCGCCGAAGTTCGAGGGATTCATGAGACCACTCCATTGGAGTGCGAGCCAAAGCCATGACAGGCTCGCCGCGCGCCGGGTCTTTGCCCGGCGGTCGAGGGATGGCGCTTGAAGAGGGAGAGTGGCGACCGCCGGGCTCAGGAATGTGCGGGCGTTCCCTGGAGGCCGGCCCGGAAAAGCGCGCGCGACCGAGCCACGCCCTGTGCGGCAAAGGCCGGGGTAGCAAGAGCGATCAGATGGGAAGAGGCGCGGCGTGCCATGCTTGCAAGTATATGAGCGCTACCGCAAACCGGCAAATTGCGTTGATTTGCGCATTGCCTCTTTAGGCCGACCACCGAGGAGAAAATTGCGAGTGTCGCCAGCAACCATTCTGGCAAGACTTGCAGGGGCATTGGTGGAATGCTTGGAAAAGCGCACTGCAGACCCTAGACTTGCCCTGTGTCACAAGTTCGTTCCACGCTCCTTCTGTTGCTACATGGCCGCGCAACGCTGCCGAAGGGGCCGTGCGTTCGACACGGCCCTCCGGCGCTGTTTCCCAGAGCACTGACGACAGCACTTTCCTGAGCCCGGCGATTCCTCCGTAGCAGCGCAAACCGAATCGCCGGGCACTCCAAGCGCAGACCAGAATCCGCAGCCGCACCAATTCGCGGAGGCATCGATTCCCTATGGAGGGTTCTCATGGAAAGCTGGGCCCCGCGCGATCAAAAGCGCACTCTCACACGGACCGACTATCTGCAACTTGCCCGCCTCCTCGACCAAGGTAGCGGGCCCTTGCCGGGCAGCAAAGAAGTGCAGCGCGCGCTGCACGAAAGCTACGTGGTGCTGTCCGACCCCGTCGCACCTGGACTGGTGACGATGAACGCGCAGATATTCCTCATTCTGCCGCCGGAGGAACAGTTCACACGGGTCACCCTGTGCTATCCCGAGGAGGCGGATCCAGCCCGGGGCCGTATTTCAGTACTCTCTCCGCTGGGCTCCTGCCTGCTTGGACTCTCGAACGGCGAAACCGCGACGTGGCGATCCTTCGGTCGCACTCACTCGGCGCGGATCGCGGCCGTCATTCGCGGCCCGCAGCCCACCGCGCGGGTGCAGGCATGACGCCGGGTTCATTCGTCGACATTGCTCCGGTGCAGTGCCATGAACCGTACGTGGTGAGCATCTGCGGGACTTCTTCCGCAGCCGTGAATGCCACGTGGCGCGCCGCGCTGATCGCGCGCGACACTGGCGCGACCCTGCGCGTTCTGCACCCAGTGGGTGATACGCGAACGCTGTCTTTGTCGCAAGCATCGCTGACAGAACTTGTGGACGACATCCGGGCACGCACGGGCGTGGAAACCGTGATCGAAGGCGTCAAGGGCGATGTGCTCAAGCGGGCGGTCGAAGTGTCCGAGCATGCATCGATAGTCGTGTTGCCGAGCAGTCGTGGCCACCCTCTGCGCCAATGGATCATGGGCAGCCCGGCGGAACGGCTGATACGGCTCTGCCGGTCTCCCGTTCTCGTGGTCAAGCGCCCGGCGCTTCGGGCCTACGGGCGCGTGCTTGTGCCTGTGGATCTCGATGACCACGCAGTTTTCCTGATGAATCTGGCATCTTCGCTGTCGAGTGGATCGCGCATTCGAATCCTGCACGTCCTTGGCGTCGCGGACGAACGCGTTATGGGCGCAATCAGCGATCCCCAGGACGCACTCCGGCAGCATCGCGCGCAAGGTGCGTATGTTGCGCTGCATCGTTTGATCAGTGCGTCTGACGCAGGGAGGCCGAGGCTGGATGCAGACGTCGAATTTGGAGACGCGGGCGTGATGGTCCTTGAGCGAGCTGCGGAATCAGAGGCGGAACTGATGGTGATCGGAAAGACCCAGCGCGGACTTCTCGCAGACTACTTTCTCGGCGGCACGACACAACGCATCCTTGCCCATGCGCGCGCTGACGTACTCGTGCACGCCTTTGCAAGAAGGCGTGGTGCCTCTGTCGTACTGGAGGAGGCCAGCGCGGACGCCGAATGGCCGACGCCGCTTTCACGGATGAAGGCAGGTTCGTTGGCTGCAACGGGTCGGAGTGAAGCCGGGAAGTCAGAGGCGAAGGCCTGAGGGCGGATGACCCGTCGTTCTTTGCCAGAATCCGCAGGAGGGTTCCCGGCCACGACATTGCATGCCTATACTCCGGGTCCATCATGTATCCCCTTCCCATTTGTCTGCGCACAGCGGTCCGACCGTTGCCCTTGGTGGCAATGGTTGGCCAAGGTTGTTGCGCAGCGATCTGGCGGCTTGGGCTACATCCAACGCTCGCACATCCCTGAGCCCGGCGGTCACCACTTTCGTCTTTAGCGTACCTCCGACCGTCGGGCTCAACTCCGCGCAAACGGCAGCCAGATGGGGCTGTGCCCGATGGGAGTGCGTTCATGCATGCAGTGGTCCGTGGCGAGCGTCAGCTCACCGGAATCGATCCTTTCAGGACATCGTGAGCCCGGCGATGGCCACATTTCTGTTCTATCACCCGTCGGCTTGGCGCTGCTTGGCTTGAAGGTTGGCGCCACCGCGAGGTGGTGTTCCCCTTCAGGCGAGGTGCGGCATGCGAAGGTGATCTCCGTTACTCGCGCAGCGCAAGCCGCCGCGTAAGAGCTTCTCCAATTGCTTGATTGACCCCGCGCCTCCCCGGTCGCAGGGGGCGAGGTATTGCCATGGATTTCACGAAGAGCTTTGTCAAGGCGAAGAACCCCTGTGCCGATGGGTTCCGCTGGTACCTGCGTCACCACCGAGAGGGAAGCGATTACCAAAAGGTGCTCGACGATCTCGTCAACGCCGGGCGGGTGGAAGATGCATGCTGGCTGCTCGAGAAGGTTGGCGCCACCAACACGGTCCTGGAACTGGACCGGTTGGAGGCCGATGCCGTGGTGTACGCCG
>JAQGMY010000455.1 GCA_028292105.1 Ramlibacter sp. | reverse complement strand
ACCCGGCCCGGAATCATGTCGGTCTTGCCGGCCAGCTGCGGGACCCAGAAACTGTGGATGACGTCCACCGAGCGCAGCAGCAATTCGACGGGCTCGCCCACCGGAATGCGCAGTTCATTGGCCGAAGTTGCCCCGGCCGGTGAACCGGCACGCCGGTAAGAAACCTCCCACCAGTAAAGGTGGCCGGTCACGTCGATCGACAGCGCATCGGCGGCGGTCGCGGCGCGGGTCTCGTGGCCGACGGTGAGCACGTAGGGGACCAGGGCCATCACGGTCACGAGCGGCAGCACCACCCCTCCGCCCCAGAGGAACAGCCGCCGGTTCACCGGCCGCGGCCGTTTGCGCATGAAGGGCACGAGCATCAGCACGATCACCAGCAGCGTGACCAGCGCCGCACCGATCCACATCGCGATGCCCAGCGTATGGATGGCGGCCGCTGACGGCCCGGCAGGATCGAGGGCCGACTGCCTGCCCGCGCACCCGGCCAGCCCGGCGGCTCCCCACGCCGCCAGCACAATGGGTCGGCTACGGCTCATTCACACCTTCAAGTGTGTACAGGTAGGCGGCGATGTCGCGGGCCTGGCCTGCCGTGAGCCCTACGTTCGGCATGCCGGTCGACGCGACGAAAGCGGGCGGATCGCGCAGGAAGCCGACAAGCACATCAGGCTTGTTGGGCAACTGGCCGGCGATGAAGGCCCGGCTGGCCATTCCGTGCAGCGGCGGCCCGGCCACCCCCTTGGGTGAATCGACGCCAGGAATGGCATGGCACGCGGCACAGCCGAAGCGTCCGTTCGCGACCAGCGCGCGCCCTTGCGCGACGTCACCGTGCAGCACGTGCTTGTCGTCGAATGTCGGAGTGCGCGACAGGTCGCAGCCTGCGCTGGCCAGGCAGGCGCATGCCAGCAGCATCGGCAGCGCCGGCTTCACGGCGGCACCTCCAGGAAGGCAGCGGCCGCGCGAATGTCCGCATCGGTCATCCGCCTGGCCACCTCGCCCATCAGGTCATGCGGGTCGTTGCGTCGCAAGCGCTGTCGCCAAAGCCGCAGCTGGAGGTCGACGTACGCTGCTGGCTGCACGACGCCGGGATACACCGGATTGAAGCCCTTGCGATCGGGCCCGTGGCAGGAGGCACAGGCGGCGATCCCCCTGTCAGGAGCACCCAGTGCATAGAGCACGGCACCTTGCTGGAGCAGCAATGGGTCGCTCGCCGGCTTGCGTGCCCCGGCAGCGGGCACGGCCTGGCCCGCGTAGTAAAGGCCGACGGATTGGTAGTCGGATGCAGGGAGCTGGCGAGCGATCGTTGCCATGACGCCGCTCGGCCGCGTGCCGGCAGCGTAGTCGCGCATCTGCCGGGCCAGGTAGTGCGCGTCGAGTCCGGCCAGCCGTGGCGCGGCGGATGCGCGGTCGCCCTCCCCTTGCAGTCCGTGACAGCGAAAACAGGCCGCAGTGGCGCCACCCGGACCGCCCCCTACCGCGACCAGCTGGCCGCGGGCGCTGGAGGCCTGCCCTGGCCCCCACCAACCGGCGCGCGCGCGACCGATGTCGCCCGCGGCGATGCGGGCGGCGGCGGGATCGCCGAATTGCGTCAGCACGAAGTTCGCCACGCTCGCCAGATCTTCGTCCGACAGCCCGCCCGGAACCCCTTTGCTGCCGTCGAAGCTCGGCATCATCACCGGACCCTCGGGTGCCGTGCGAGCCACTCCCTCCAGCAGCACCGCCAGCAGGTTGTAGGGCGTGCGCCGGCCGACGGCGGAGTTCCGGTACAGCGAGGGGAAGAGTCCGTCCCTGGAGCCGGAGCCGTCCGCGCCATGACAGCTGGCACAGGCGGCGTCGTAGAGGGCGGCCCCCCGCGCCCTGCCGGTTGGTGACTGCACGACGGCGCGTCGTGCGACGGCCAGGTCATCAGCCAGCGGGCGTCCGCGCTCACTGGCCGGCACCTGTTCCTGCGGGTCGCGCCAGGCCGGCTGACGCGCCAGCCAGTCGACGATGGCCGCGAGCTCCGCATCGGACAGCCGCTGGAGGCTTTCGACCACCGCTCCCATGGGGCCGCCGGCCTGCCCGCGCCCGCGCGCCCGGCCCTCGCGCAGGTAACGCAGAAGGTCCGAACGCGACCATGCGCCGATGCCGCTGACCTGATCGGAAGTGATGTTCGGCGCCAGCCAGCGACCCAGCAGGCGCCCCGACAGCTGCTGCTGCTCCGGCGGTGCATGGCAGCCGATGCACACCTGCGATCCGCGCGGAGCCTGGTTCGCGGCGACAGCGTTGCCCGGGTTCACGGGAGCGGCGGCTTGGGCAAACGCCGGCGCGGCCCATGGCAAGCCGGCCCGAAAGGCTGGCGCGCTCCAGCAGGCAAGCGCCGCCGCGGCGAGCACGATGCCCAGACGCGCGCTGCGCCGCCACAGCGGCGGCGCAGCTTCAGGCGTTGTCAATGTGTTCGGCCGTGCGCAAGGCAAGCGCGACCGCCGTCAAGGTCGAATTGGACGTGGCCGACGTGGGCATCACGCCCGTGCCCACGACGAACAGGTTGGGATGGTCGTGGGTTCGCCCGAAAGCGTCGACCACCGAGTCCTTCGGATCGCGTCCCATGCTCAAGGTGCCGGTGATGTGCTGGTTGTTGGCGTACTGCCCGTCCGGTGTATAGCGCAGGTTCGTGCCACCCATCAGCTGGGCGATCCGCGCGTAGTCGCGCCTGGCCGCGGCCATGCCCTTTTCCACGTATGCGTCGATGGAGTAGTGGACCTGCGGCTGCGGTATGCCCCATGCGTCCTTGAGCGCGCTCAGGGAAATCCGGTTCTCCGGGTGGGGCAAGACCTCGATCACGTTCTTGACGTTGCACTGGTGCGCGGCCTTCAGGCGCAGCTGCCGCTCCAGCTCGGCGCCGTACACGCCCGCCGCGATCAGGTCTTCGGTGGCGGCGCGCACCTGCGAGATGTTGGTGAAGTCGAGCCGATAGGCAGCCCGCTCGGAGCGGAAGGGCCCGTCACGCAAGGTATTGATCGATGCCGGGCTTTGCGGCCCCCGGCCCAGCCACAACTCGTCGGCCGCGTCGAACGTCAATGAACTGCTCGGGTGGTCCATCAGGTTGCGGCCCACCATCCCCGAGCTGTTGGCGATGCCGCCCGGATACTTCGCGCTGGTCGACATCAGCAGCAGCTTGGGGCTTTCGATGCCGTTGGCCGCGAGGATGAACGTGCGCGCGGTCACCCGGTGCGAACGCTTGTCGGGATCGAAGTAATGCACGGCCACGATCCTGCCGCGGTCGTCGTGTTCGATGCGATACACCACCGAATTCGGCGACACCCTGGCACCGGCCTGCTCCGCCTCGGCGACGGCCAGCCCACCGTGGTACTGGGCATCGATCGGGCAGATCGGCTGGCAGTTGTTGGCGCCGCAGCACGGCGGCCTGCCACCGTAAGGCCGGCTGTTGCGAGCAGTGGTGTTGGACACCACCGGATACCCGCCGGGGGCCAGCCGCTCCCGGAAACGACGCATGGCCCAGGCCTCGGCCACCGGTTGCATCGGGAATGGCCTGGCGCGCGGCGAGCCCGTGTTGGGTGCACCGGAGACACCGAGCTTGACCTCGGCCTGGTAGTAGTAAGGCTCCAGCTCTTCGTACGAAAGCGGCCAGTCGCGGCCGACGCCGTAGAGCGACTTCAGCCTGAAGTCGTTGGGCAGGTTGCGCCACGCCTGTGCGGCCCAGTGCCAGGTGGTGCCGCCAACCACCCGGATGTACTCTGCCGGGTAGGGATAGGGACCTGCCTGCACGAGATAACCGTTGCCCTTCTGCGCACCTTCCCGTCCGGCGATCCGGCCCGTTGCCTGGTCCGTCCTGGATCCCGCATCGTTCTGGTAGACCGGATGCGGGGCCCACGGAGCCGGCGGGTAAGGCGCCATCCAGTCGCCCTTGCGCGGCGCATTGCGGTAGCGAAGAACCAGTTGCTCCCGGGTGACCCGCGGCCCGGCCTCGAGAATCAGGACCGCCGCGCCGCTGCGGGCCGCGCGTTCTGCCAGGGTCGCGCCGCAGATCCCGGAGCCGATCACGAGGACGTCGCAGGAAAGCTGGGCCGGCATGCCGCTTCAGCCGGGTGGCGACGCCCAGCTTGCATGGGGTCCGTGGCAATAGCTCGGGGGCGTCAGGCGGTCCTTGACGGCGGCGTACATCAAGCTGGTCTCGAAGAGCACGCAGCGCGCCCGTTCGTCTTCTCCGACGATGCCCGTGTACCAGGCCGACACGATCTTGCGCGGCAACGGAGCCAGCCGCGAAGCCTCGGTGTCCAGCGTCAGCTGCAGGCGGCCGATGGCCAGCTTGCGCTCGGCGATCAGGACCAGCAGCGCGCGTGCATCGGCGTCGAAGTCACCGGCCTGCGCATGGAGTGCTTCGTGCAGTTGCCTGGCCTGGTCCGCATCGAGTTCGCCGCGGCCGGTGAGGAAGCGCGAAAGCGCGATGAAGGCTTTCAGGGCATCTGCGTCGGGCTGCGCATGGGCGGCTGGAACGACCTGCGAAAGAACTGAACCGGCGAGCGTCGCGACCAGCATGCGCCTGCCGATGAGAGCCGGCTCTTGCTCGCCACAGTCCAGCAGATCCATGTCGCACTTGCCTCCTGACGCAAGCCATGTTGCCCGCGATTGCGCATCCGGTCAACTGAAGTTAAGCCGGCCGCAAAAGTTGCAATTTCTTCGGCGCGGACGGCACAATGAATCCACGGACAGCCCTTGAAAGACACCCATGAGCAATGCAGAGAGCGCCGACGATCCGACTCAACAACCCATCGAAACCAGCTTCGGCATCTTCTATCCGGTCGGCTACATCGTGGCCGGGTTTCCGGAGCCTGCCCAGGCCGAGCAGGTGCGGCGAGACCTCCTGACCGGGGGCTACGACGCCAAGGACTGCGTGTTCCATGGTGCGGCGCAAGTGGCCGACGCGACGCAGCGCAACCTCGAGGAGCACACGGGATTCCTCGCTACGCTGGGCCGCAACGACGAAATGGTGCGCAGGCACCTGGAAGCGGCCCGCAAGGGTGCGGCTTTCCTGCTGATCTACGCGCCCGGCGACCTGGAAGCGAGCCGGGCGATGAATGTCGTGCGGCGGGTGCCGTTCGTTTTCGCGCATCGGTATCACCGCCTGGCGATCGAAGAGCTGACTTAGGCGGCGTGCGCATGCCGCGTGTGCTCAGGATGAGCCTCACCACGCCCGGCGCATCGAGGTTGCATTTTTGCTCCTTCTGCATTCGAAAGGATTTCCCATGAATGCCAGCCATCGGTTCATGTCCATCGCGACTGCGTCTCTCCTGTTGTGCAGTTGTGCGATGCAAACGGGCGAGCACGGCACCCAGCAACGGGCCGACAGCGGATGGCAGCATTACAACGGCGGCTATGACGCGACGCGGTTCTCAACGCTTGCGCAGATCAACACCGGCAACGCCGGATCGCTGCAGGAGGTGGGACGCCTCAGGATCCCGGAGACGATGAGCTTCCAGTCCGAGGTCGTGGTGGTGGGCGATACGATGTTCGTCACGACGCTCTCCAGCACTTACGCCGCCGACGCGCGCACGGGCCAGCAGCGCTGGGTGCGCGACCACGGCGTGAGGGAGGGTGGGCCGGCACGGCTCGGACGCGGCGTGGGCTACGCTGACGGACGGGTATTCCGCGGCCTCGGCAACGGCCACCTGGTGGCCATGGATGCACGCACTGGCGCGGTGGTCTGGGACGTGGTGGGTGTGGACCAGCCTGGCGAGTACTACACCTCCGTCCCGGTGCTATGGGAGGGCCGCATCTATATCGGCAACTCCGGAAGCGACTACGGCGCGATCGGCCACGTGCGGGCGTTCGACGCCAGCACTGGCCGGCGGCTGTGGAACTTCGATACCGTGGCATCCACGCCGGAGGCGGCGAGAACGTGGCCGACGGACCCGTCGAGGGTGAAGGCGGGCGGCGGGATGTACTCCTCCTTTGCGCTGGACCCGCAGACCGGCGTGCTCTATTGCCCGGTCGGCAACCCTGGCCCGGACTTCGTGCGCGACTACCGGAGGGGGGACAACCTGTACACCAGCAGCGTCATCGCCCTGGACGCGCGCACAGGGCAGTTGAAGAGCCATTACCAGCTGGTGAAGAACGACTTCCACGACTGGGACCTGGCAGCGAGCCCTGTCCTCTTCACCTCCAGGGGAGGCAGGACGATGGTGGCGGTCGCCGGCAAGGATGGCCATCTCTACGGCCTCAGCCGCGACTTGCGCGACGTGCATTTCAAGACAGCCGTCACACGCGTCGAGAACATCGACGCGCCGATCACCCCGCAGGGAACGCGCTTCCTGCCCGGCACGCAGGGCGGGACCAACTGGTACGGCCCGTCCTATTCACCGATGCTCAACGCCCTGTTCGTGCCGACCATCGACTGGGCGTCCACCGTGAAGCTCGGTGGTCCGGAGACCCTCAAGCACGATCCGCCCAATCCGTTCATCGGCTCCTCCAACGGATTCGGCGACCAGGACCCGAAGGACCAGCGCTTCGGGCACATCACGGCCGTGGATCCGGATACGGGCAAGGTCCTCTGGCGCTACGACACCGATACGTCCATGGTGGCCGCGGTGACGCCGACGGCAGGCGGCGTGCTCCTGACGGGGGACACCAACGGAAACTTCCTGGCGCTCGATGCGGCCAGCGGCCGGGTGCTGCTCAAGAAGGACCTCGGCGACCCGATCGGCGGCGGCGTCACGACCTACATGCTGGGCGGCGTGCAGTACGTCGCGGTGGCCGGCGGCATGAAGAATCCGGTCGTGCAGACGGAAAGCGGCCCGGCATGGGTCGCCATCTTCGCGCTGCCCGCTCGCTAGCACGCCCGTTGCGCGTGGTTTGGAAGGGTGCGCAGCAGGACAGCGTTGGTAAAACCATGTAAGCCGCCGGGGGAATCGGATGTAACCCTTCCGGGCGGCATTAGGTAGTTCGGAGTGTGGTCGGTTACGGCCCCACCCCGCTTTCTCGTGGCGGGACTTGTGGGAATACTCGTGCAAACGAGCCGGAGCTCGTCCCGGTCCGGTCCGGCAGTCCGCCACATGCACCGGTGCTCACGCCGCCGCAGCTGCGCTGCATCACCGGCCGCCACCTCGCAGTCCGTTCCCACACCCTTCTTCCCGTTGTTCTTTCCCCATCGCCCTACCCATGCGCAGCGGCGGCGCATCACCCTTTCCTGCGGCGCCCTGATCGCCGTCACCGGCGCACTCGTGCTGGCAGGCTGGGCCCTGGACATCGAACTCCTCAAGCGCGTTTTTTCAGGCGCCGCCCAGATGAAGGCGAACACGGCTGCGGCGCTGTTGCTTGCGGGTGCAGCCGTCGCAATGCGGCGGGTTCGCGCCGGAGCGGGGCGCTGGCTCGCGCCGGCCCTGGGCGCGGTGGTGGCTGCGATCGGTGTCGCTACGCTGGCCGAATACGTGCTGGACGTCGATCTGCGCATCGACCAATTGCTCGTCACGGATGCGTCTGCAT
>JAQGMY010000435.1 GCA_028292105.1 Ramlibacter sp. | reverse complement strand
CTCCTGCTGGACGACCACTGGAAGATCCTGGAGAAGGTGAAGGCGCTCACCGACGGCAAGTGGTGCGAGCGCGTGATCGAGTGCACCGGCCTGCAGTGGCCGCTGGACCTGGCCGGCGAACTCACCGCCGAGCGCGGCCGCCTCGTCATCGCCGGCTACCACCAGGACGGCATGCGGCAGGTCAACCTGCAACTGTGGAACTGGCGCGGCATCGACGTCATCAACGCCCACGAGCGCGATCCGCAAGCCTATGTCGACGGGATGAAGCGGGCCGTCGACCTGTTGATCCAGGGCGTGATGGACCCGACCCCGCTGTACACGCACCGGCTGCCGCTGGACCGCCTGGGAGAAGCGCTGGAGCTCACGCGCACCCGGCCCGACGGCTTCATGAAAGCACTGGTCACCACATGAAGTCCGACCACAAGTACAACGATCTGCCCCGACTTGGATTCCTCGGCCTCGGCTGGATCGGCCAGCATCGCATGCAGGCACTGGTCGACGAGAAGGCCTGCCGTGTCGTCGCCGTCGCCGACCCGTCGGACGATGCACGGGCGCGGGCGCAGCAACTGGTGCCGGACGCCGCCGCCGTGGCGACACTCGACGAATTGCTGGCGCACGAACTCGACGGCCTGGTGATCGCCACGCCCAGCGCACTGCATGCGCAACAGGCGCTGGCCGCGCTCGATCGCGGTCTGGCGGTGTTCTGCCAGAAGCCCTTGGCGCGTACGGCCGCGGAGAACGCCGCGATCGTGGACGCCGCCCGCAAGGCCGACCGGCTGCTCGGCTGCGACCTGTCCTATCGCCATACGGAGGCGATGCGCCGCATCCGCAACTGCGTGGTGGAGGGCGAACTGGGGCAGGTCTACGCTGCCGACCTGGTGTTCCACAACGCCTACGGCCCGGACAAGTCCTGGGCGCGCGACCCGGCGCTGGCCGGCGGCGGCTGCGCCATCGACCTCGGCATCCACCTGGTCGACCTGGCGCTGTGGACCCTCGGGTTTCCCGAGGTGGAGCGGGTCGGCAGTCGTCTGTATGCGCAGGGCGCGCTCTTGCCGCCGGCCAGCAATGCCGTCGAAGACCATGCGGTCGCGCAACTGGAGCTGGTCACCGGCGCCACCGTCCGCATCGCCTGCAGCTGGAACCTGTCGGCCGGGCGGGACGCGGTGATCGAGGCGCACTTCCACGGCAGCCGCGCCGGCGCATCGATGAACAACGTGAACGGCTCGTTCTACGACTTCGCCGCGGCCCGCTTCAACGGCACGCAGCGCACGCCGCTGGCCGATCCGCCGGATGCCTGGGGCGGCCGCGCCATCGTCGACTGGGCGCGCCGGCTCGCAGCCGGCGCCCGCTACGACAAAGGCATCGAAACGATCGTGCAGGTGGCCGCCGTGCTGGACCGTGTCTATGGCCGGTAAACGCATGCCACGTGTGCTGATGACGGCCGACACCGTGGGCGGTGTCTGGACTTATGCGGTGGAACTGGCGCGCGAGCTCGAAGCACGCGGCGTGCGCGTGGCCATCGCAACCATGGGTGGGCCGCTGTCGGCGCACCAGAAGCTCGAGCTGGCGGCCAGCCGTCGCATCACCGTCTTCGAGAGCTCCTACCGGCTCGAGTGGATGCAGGACTGCCTGGAAGATGTCGAGGCCGCGGGCGAGTGGCTGCTGGAGCTGGAACGCGGCTTCCAGCCCGACCTGGTGCACCTGAACCAGTACGCCTTCGGGGCCCTGCCCTTCACCGCGCCGACCTTGTTGGTCGCCCACTCCTGCGTGCTGTCCTGGTGGCGCGCGGTGCACGGGCAGGCAGCGCCCGCGGAATGGACCGTCTACCGCCGCTGGGTCAAGCAAGGCCTGGCAGCGGCGGGGCTGGTGGCTGCGCCGACCCGGGCGATGCTCGAGTCGCTCGCCGTCAACTACGGCTACGGCAAGTCCGGCCTGGTGCTGCCCAACGGCGCCAGCGCAGAGGACTTCGCGCCCACGCGCAAGCAGCACTACGTCCTGGCCGCCGGCCGCTTCTGGGATGCGGCGAAGAACCTGTGCGCGCTGGAGCAGGTCGCGCCTGGCCTGCCCTGGCCGGTGAAGGTCGCGGGCGCGTACAAGCAGCCCGATGGCGGATCGGTCTCGCCGCAGGGCGTGCAGTGCCTGGGCGAGCTGTCGCGCGACGCGCTGGCGCGGCAACTCGCAGCGGCGGCCATCTATGCGCTGCCGGCGCGCTACGAGCCCTTCGGCTTGTCGGTGCTGGAGGCGGCGCTGAGCGGCTGCGCGCTCGTGCTGGGTGACATCCCGAGCCTGCGCGAAATCTGGGGCGATGCCGCGCTGTACGTGCCGCCGGACGATCACCACGCCCTGCATGCCGCCCTGGCGCAGCTGATCACCGACCCGGCCGAACGCTCGCGCCTGGCGCAGGCGGCACTGGCCCGGGCGCTGCACTTCTCGCCGGCACGCAAGTGCGACGGCTATCTCAATGCGTATGCGCGGCTGGCCCCGCGCTTCGCCCCCGCCGCATCGGAGGAACTGGCGTGCGCGTAGTCATCTTCTGCCACTCGCTGGTGTCCGACTGGAACCACGGCAATGCCCACTTCCTGCGCGGTGTCTGCGGCGAGCTGCTGGCGCGCGGGCACCAGGTACAGGTCTACGAGCCCGCGGATGCCTGGAGCGCCAGCAACCTGGTCGCGGAACACGGCGAGGGACCGCTGCAAGGCTTCGCCCGTGCCTATCCGCAGCTGCACAGCACGCGCTACGCACTGGGCACGCTCGACCTCGAAACGGCGCTCGGCGAGGCGGACCTGGTCCTGGTGCACGAGTGGAACGACCACGACCTGGTCAAACGCATCGGCCTGCACCGCCGGGACAATCCGCACTACCGCCTGCTGTTCCACGACACCCACCACCGCGCGGTGACGGAGCCGGACAGCATGGGTGCCTACGACTTGCGCCACTACGACGGCGTGCTGGCCTTCGGCAGCGCGATCCGCGACCTGTACCGAAAGCTCGGCTGGGCGCAACGCGCCTGGACCTGGCACGAGGCGGCCGACCATCGCGTGTTCAAACCGGTGCCGGGCACTCCGCGGGACGGCGACCTGGTCTGGATCGGCAACTGGGGCGACGAAGAGCGCACCGCCGAACTGCACGAGTTCCTGCTGGAGCCGGTGCGCACGCTGGGGCTGAACGCGCGCATCCACGGCGTGCGCTATCCGGCCCATGCGCTCGCGGCGCTGCAGGAGGCGGGCATCGGCTACGGCGGCTGGCTGCCCAACTACGACGCACCGAACGTATTCGCGCGCTACCGCGTCACCGTGCACGTGCCGCGGCGGCCCTATGTGGCCGCATTGCCGGGCATCCCGACGATCCGCGTGTTCGAGGCGCTGGCCTGCGGGATCCCGCTGGTGTCCGCGCCCTGGGACGACTGCGAAGGGCTGTTCGAGCCGGGCGCCGATTTCCTGGTGGCGCGCAACGGCGCCGAGATGCGCGAACAGCTGCGTGCCGTGCTCAACGACAGCCAACTTGCCCAGTCGCTCGCCGCCCAAGGCCAGCGCACGATCCTGGCGCGGCACACCTGCGCGCACCGGGTCGACGAGTTGCTGGCGATCTATGCCGAGCTGGCGCCGCCACGGGCGCAGGCCGCGGCCCTCAGCGCCTAGCCGCGCACTGCGCGTCATCACGAACAAAGGGAGTCCCCAAGATGAAGATCGCTTTTTTCGCGTCCAGCCTGGTGTCGGCGTACTGGAACGGCGCCGCCACCTACTACCGCGGCATCGTGCGCGCGCTGCACGAGCGCGGCCATGAAGTCACCTTCTACGAGCCGGACGCCTTCGAGCGGCAAAAGCACAGAGACATGCCGGATCCGGCCTGGGCCAAGGTGGTGGTGTATTCGGCGCAATCGGAGGCCGAGGTGCTGAGCACGGTGGAGCAGGCCCGCGGCGCCGACCTGGTCGTCAAGGCCAGCGGCGTCGGCGTGTACGACGAACTGCTGGAGCGCGCCGTGCTGGACCTGCAGTCCTCCGACACGCTGGTCGCCTTCTGGGACGTCGATGCCCCAGCCACGCTGGACCGCGTGCACGGCAATGCGGCAGACCCGTTCCGGCCGCTCGTGCCCCGCTACGACATCGTGCTGACCTATGGCGGCGGCGAACCGGTGCGGCAGGCCTACCTGGGGCTGGGCGCGCGTGACTGCGTTCCGATCTACAACGCACTGGATCCCGGCACCCATCATCCGGTGCCGCCGGAGTCGCGCTTCGAATGTGACCTGGCCTTCCTCGGCAACCGCTTGCCCGACCGCGAAGCACGCGTGGAAGAGTTCTTCCTGCGCGCCGCGGCGCAGTTGCCAGACCGTCGGACGCTGCTCGGAGGCAGCGGCTGGGGCGACAAGCAGATGCCCGCCAACGTGCACTACCTGGGCCATGTCTACACCGCCGACCACAACGCCTTCAACTGCACGCCGCTGGCGGTGCTGAACGTCAGCCGCGAAAGCATGGCGCGCTACGGTTTCTCGCCGGCCACGCGCGTGTTCGAAGCGGCCGGCGCCGCCGCCTGCCTGATCACCGATGCGTGGGAAGGGATCGAGCAGTTCCTGGAGCCCGACGTGGAAGTGCTGGTCGCCCGCGACGGCCAGGACGTGGCCGAGCACATCTCGGAACTTACCGAGGAGCGCGCCCGCGCCATCGGCCAGGCGGCGCTCGCCCGGGTGCTGCGCGAGCATACCTATGAACT
>JAQGMY010000434.1 GCA_028292105.1 Ramlibacter sp. | reverse complement strand
CGGCCCGGTCGGTCAGCTCGCGCGGGCTGAACAGGAAGCACTCGAAGGCGCGACCCGCGGGCAGCGAGAACTCGACCCGCACCACCGTCTGGAAGCCGTGCGCCAGCCAGAGCATGCGCCAGCGGCTGGTGCGCATAGGATCGGACTTGGAGATCGTTTGCCAGGCGACGAGCGGAGCATCGGAGTCGCGCCAGCGCGCGCCAAAGTCGCTGCTCTCGGCCAGCGCCGCGGCGGCGTCGGCGACGAGCGGCGGATGCGCGGCCACCACCTGGCGGTCTTCCTTGCCGCCGAACGGGTCGGGGCCGAGCACGACGACGGCTTCGACGGAGAACTCGCGCAGCGCCGCCACCCAGTCACTGAGGATGCCATCCAGGCTGACACTGTCAAAGTTAACAGGGATCCCCATGACCACTCGTTTTGTACTACCGCTGGGCTGAGACAATATCACCAGTCGGACCAACCACCCCATGAACGAGGACCTGCACCGGCCCCCCTATTCTCCGCCCACTCGCGCACGTATCGAGGCCAGGAAGCAGCGCCTGCGCCAGTGGACTGCGACCGAGGTGGTGAAGCCGCTGGTGGAGCCCATCCTCCACCCGTCGCACTGGCGCATCCGCGCGCTGGGGATGTCGACCATGGTGGGGCACCCGCTGTTCTGGATCGTCTGGGTGTACTGGCTGCCGCAGGCCTACGAGAACCTGGTGCTGCGGCTGCTGATGGCCGTGTGCGGCCTCGGCCTGCTGGTGATCCCGGGCATCACCGCCTCGCCGCCCAGCCGCGCCGCCACCTTCACCTTCAGCGCGATCTTCTGGATCACGCTGCCCTGGTTCTTCTCGTGGATGTACTTCTGCAACAGCGGCAGCGCCGTGTGGCTGGCCAGCCTGGGGGCGATGTTCCTGATCTACTACCACCTGACCGACTGGCGCCTGGCGACGGTGGGGGCCACCAGCGGCCTGCTGGCGGGCTGGGCCATGTTCCATGCCTTCGGCCCGGACGTGCCCCTGATCGGCTTCGAGAAAGGGGCCACCAACGCGATCGTGCTGGCCTTCTGCTGGTTCATGGGCCTGACCCTCGGCCTGTCCTCGTCCAACCTGCGGCGCGAACAGCTCAATTACACGCTGGGCACCATGGGCATCATGGCGCATGAGCTGCGCACGCCGCTGGCCACCATGCAATTGATCGGCGAGGCCCTGCGCAACGAGGCGCCGCAGCACGGCGGGGAAGCCGCGGCGCGGGTGCAGGACCTGGCGCAGCGGCTGACGCACCTGGTGCGCAACATGAACCACCAGATCGACATGCAGATCACCAATGCGCGCCTGATGCGGCTGGCGGCGACGGCCGAACGCATTTCTGCCGCCGAACTGGTGCGCACGGCGATCGCCGACTACCCATTCCGCAATTCGAAGGAACGCGAGAGCGTGGAGGTCCGCGTCCACGACGACTTCCAGTTCCTCGGCTCGCCGCAACTGTTCTCGCAGGTGATCGGCAACCTGACGAAGAACGCGTTGCGCTCGCTGGCCGCCGCGACGTCCGCCACCCGCCCGGGCGACCTCCTGATCCAGGTCGGCGCGCAAGGCGGCCGCGGCCGCATCGTCTTCACCGACAACGGCGTTGGCATGGAAGCCGAGTTGCAGGCGCGCATCTTCCAGCCCTTCTTCTCCACCGACCGAGGGACCGGCCACGGCCTGGGCCTGGCGTTCTGCCAGCGGGTGGTGCACGCCGCGCAAGGCTCGATCCGCGTGAAGTCCTCGCCACACCAGGGCGCGGTTTTCACGATCGAGCTGCCGGTCGCGTAGCAGAATGCAAGCGGCGCCCATCACCAGCACATGACGTTTCCCCTGTTCCACCGCCCCGGCACCGTCGTCTTCCTCGACGACGATCCCGACTACCTGGAGATGCTGGCACTGGTCCTTCCGCGCCAGTGGCACCTGCAGTTGTTCATGCGGCCGACGGATTGCATCGCCTACCTGCTGCGCGAGCCGCCGTTCTGGGAAGCGGATGCCTGGAACCAGCAGCAGCTGATCGAACTCTGGCGCGAGGGCAAGCCCCTGATCCCGCAGATCCTGGGCTACTGGTCACGCTACACCGAGCGTTACGCGCTCTCACGGGTGTGCGTGGTGGACTTCTCCATGCCCGGCATGGACGGCCTGCAGGCGCTGGCGGAGCTGGGCGACTGGCCCGGCTCGCGGGTACTCCTGACCGGGCAGGCCGATGAACAGGTGGCGGTGCGCGCCTTCAACCGCGGCCTGATCGACCAGTTCATTCCCAAGCAGACGCCGGACATCTCGCGCCGGCTGGTCGAAGCGGTGGAGCGGCTGCTCTTCACCGCCCACGCCCGCCACTCGACGACGTGGCGCTCCACCCTCAAGCAGGAGCAGAGCGCGCTGCTGCGCGCGCCCGGGGTGGACGCCTGGCTGGCCGCCTATTGCGCCAAGCACTGGGTCGAACACGTGCTGATCGGCGACCCTTTCGGCGTGCTCGGCATGGACGCGCAGGGCAAGATCGGCTGGCTGC
Source organism: Ramlibacter sp. (assembly GCA_028292105.1). Lineage (GTDB taxonomy): Bacteria > Pseudomonadota > Gammaproteobacteria > Burkholderiales > Burkholderiaceae_C > Ramlibacter. The sequence goes on along the minus strand of JAQGMY010000434.1, from coordinate 7,693 downwards.
AGCTGGAAACGCGCGAGGGCCTGGTCGCCATGGCGGAACTGGCCGAGCTCGCGGGCGTGCCATCTTCCGGGGTCGAAGAGATCCGCTCTGGCGCCAAGCTGGCCGACGTCGAACTGCGCCAGGCGCTCTCCTCCACCCAGCCGGTCGCGCTGGTCAACGGCTTTCCGATCGGCGAGCAAGGGGTGCTGCTGGGAGCCTTGTTCCCGGTCGAGGCGCCCGCCGGCCCCGACCCAGACAACAGCTACAGCCGCTGGCTGGCACGCCAGCCCAAGCGGCTGGTGCAGGGGTAGGAGCCTCGGCCGCTCGTCCCTCTGCCGCCCAGACTCCTAGCTCGCCTCGCGCCCGCGCTGGCGGCGGGCGATCGGCCATTCCCACGGCTTGACCAGCGGCGCCACCTGGGCCGCCGCCGCTTCCACGTGGCTCATCTCGGCGTCGGTCAGGGCGGAGTTCAGCGTCAGGCGCAGCATCGAGCGGTTGCGGCTGGTCGCCGGGGCGCAGAACACCGCCCCGAACACCCCACGGGCTTCCAGGGCGTCGCGCAGCGCCAGCGTGTCCATCTCGATCCCGGCTTCGAGCGAGATGATCTGCTCGGAGCCATGATGGATCGGGTAGCCCAGGTCGCTGAAGGCCTGGCGCAGGCGCAGCGTCTTGCGGCGCAGCTCGGCGCGCTCGGTGTCGCTGCGCTGGACGACCTGCAAGGTGGCGGCCAGTCCCGCGATCTCGTGCGGCAGCAGGCAGGAGCTGAAGATGCTGGGATAGCTGTGGCACATCAGGTACTGCCGCAGTTCGTCAGGCATCGTGAAGAAGCCGGCGCGGCCGGCGAAAGCCTTCGCCAGGCTGGCCGTGATGAAGTGGACGCGGTGGGCCAGGTCCAGTTCCGCCACCAGTCCGCGGCCTTGCGGGCCGTGGGTGCCCAGCGAGTGCGACTCGTCGACCAGGATCATGCAGCCGTGCTGCTCGGCCACCTCGACCATCTCCACCAGCGGGCACAGCGCACCGGTGGTGCTGTAGACGGAGTCGACGATCAGCAGGCCGGGGCCATGGCGCTTGGCCATCCGGGCGAAGTGCTCGGGATCGTTGTGGCGAAAGGCGTGGGCCGGGGCGCCGGCGGCGCGCACACCTTCCCACAGGGACATGTGCGCCAGGCTGTCAAGGTAGACGGGGGTTTCGGGGTCGGCGATCACCTGGATCAGGCCCAGGTTCGCGGTGTAGCCCGACTGGCAAAGCAGGGCGCCTTGCTTGCCGACGAACGCGGCGAGCTCGGCTTCGAAGCGCGAAGTCGCGCTGCCGTCCATCTGGAACACCCCGGACTGCACCACGAAGTCCTGGTTGCAGCGCAAGGCCTCGAGCTGGGCCTGGACGATGTCGGGATGGCCGGTGACCGAGAGGTAGTCGTTGCCGTCGAGCCTGACCGAATCGGGGCCGGGCGCGCGGCCATGGGTCACGAACTTGCGGCCCCACTCCTTCTCGTAACGATCCTTGAAGGTCGTCTCGATGCGGCGGCGCAGATGCGTTGAAAGGCCCGGTTCGGTCGGCTGGACCGGATGGGCGGTAACCGCCGTGAATTTGTTCGCAACGACTTCCATGGACTACTCCTCATGCAGAAGTGTTCCATTGAATGGAAGTTCGTTACATCATGTGGAGCCACCCCTGTCAGGACTGACAGGGGTGCGACAGAAAGTTACGTCCGCTCCATGTTGCGCGTTGCGCGCCGCCCACGTCAGGTGAGCTGGCCGTGGCAATGCTTGAACTTTTTACCGCTTCCGCACGGACATGGGTCGTTGCGGCCGACCCGTGCCATCGCGGCGGTGGCGAGCGCGGCAGCGCCGGCACCTCTCGCCTGCACCGCGGTGCTGGCGTCGGTCGTGCTCTCCACCTCGCCGGTCTCGGTCGGCGCGGTGTAGGTGACGTTGGCGATGCGTTCGGCCCGGTCCTCCAGGTCCTCGGCCGCCTGTTCCAGCTGCTCGCCGGACTGGACCTTGACCGTCATCAGCACCTTGGTGACCTCGTTCTTCACCGCGTCCAGCATCTGGCCGAACAGCTCGAAGGCTTCGCGCTTGTATTCCTGCTTCGGCTGCTTCTGGGCGTAGCCGCGCAGGTGGATGCCCTGGCGCAGGTAATCCAGCGCCGCCAGGTGTTCGCGCCAGTGCGAATCGATGCTTTGCAGCAGCACCATGCGCTCGAAGTGGGTGAAGTTCTCCTCGCCGACCTGCTCCACCTTCTCGGCGAACGAGGCGTGGGCGGCAGCGATCACCTTCTCGACGATGTCTTCGTCCGTGATGGCCTCAGCGGACTGGACTTCCTTTTGCAGCGCCAGCTCGATGCCCCAGTCGTCCGCCAGGGTCTTTTCGAGGCCGGCGAGGTCCCACTGTTCCTCGACCGACTCCGGCGGCACGAACTGGCGCACCAGGTCTTCGAAGCAGCCTTCGCGCAGCGACGCGATCTGCGCGCCGAGAGCCTGGGCATCCAGGATGTCGTTGCGCTGCTGGTAGATCACCTTGCGCTGGTCGTTCGAAACGTCGTCGTACTCCAGCAGCTGCTTGCGGACGTCGAAGTTGCGCCCTTCGACCTTGCGCTGGGCGCTCTCGATCGAGCGCGTGACGATGCCGGCCTCGATGGCCTCGCCATCGGGCATCTTCAGCCGCTCCATGATCGCGCGCACCCGGTCGCCCGCGAAGATGCGCATCAGCGGATCGTCCAGGCTCAGGTAAAAGCGCGAGGAGCCGGGGTCGCCCTGCCGGCCGGAGCGGCCGCGCAGCTGGTTGTCGATGCGGCGGCTTTCATGCCGCTCGGTGGCGATGATCCGCAGGCCGCCCTGCTGCTTGACCAGTTCGTGCTCCTGCTGCCACTGCACGCGCAGTTCGGCGATGCGCGCCTGCTTCGCGGCCGGATCCAGCGTCTCGTCGGCTTCGACGGCCTCGATCGCCTTCTCCACGTTGCCGCCCAGCACGATGTCGGTGCCGCGTCCCGCCATGTTGGTGGCGATGGTGATCATCTTGGGCCGGCCGGCCTGCGCCACGATGTCCGCTTCGCGTTCGTGCTGCTTGGCGTTGAGCACCTGGTGCGGCAGCCCGGCCGCCGTCAGCAGTTCCGACAGCTTCTCGGAGTTCTCGATCGAGGTCGTGCCCACCAGCACCGGCTGGCCGCGCTCGTAGCACTCGCGGATGTCGACCAGAGAGGCTTCGTATTTCTCGCGGGTGGTCTTGTAAACGCGATCCAGCTGGTCCTCGCGGCTGCTGGGACGGTTGGGCGGGATCACCACCGTCTCCAGGCCGTAGATCTCCTGGAATTCGTAGGCCTCGGTGTCGGCCGTGCCCGTCATGCCGGACAGCTTGCCGTACAGGCGGAAGTAGTTCTGGAAGGTGATCGAGGCCAGCGTCTGGTTTTCCGGCTGGATGTGCACGCCTTCCTTGGCTTCCACGGCCTGGTGCAGGCCGTCGCTCCAGCGGCGGCCCTGCATCTTGCGGCCGGTGAACTCGTCGATGATGACGATCTCGCCGGCGTCGACCACGTAATGCTGGTCGCGGTGGTACAGCTTGTTGGCCCGCAGCGCCGCGTTCAGGTGGTGCATCAGCGAGATGTTCGCCGGGTCGTACAGCGTCGCGCCTTCCGGGATCAGGCCCAGGTTGAACAGGATGCGTTCGGCGTTCTCGTGGCCCTGCTCGGTGAGGAAGACCTGGTGCGTCTTCTCGTCCACCGTGAAGTCGCCCGGCTTGGTCACGCCTTCTCCGGTGCGCGGATCGGCCTCCCCCTCCTGCTGCGTGAGCAGCGGCACGACCTTGTTGATCGCCAGGTACAGGTCGGTGTGGTCCTCGGCCTGGCCGCTGATGATCAGCGGCGTGCGGGCCTCGTCGATCAGGATCGAGTCCACCTCGTCGACGATGGCGTAGTTGAGGCCGCGCTGCACGCGGTCGGCCACCTCGTACACCATGTTGTCGCGCAGGTAGTCGAAGCCGTACTCGTTGTTGGTGCCGTAGGTGATGTCGCTGCCGTAGGCTTCCTGCTTCTGCTCGCGCGGCATCTGCGGCAGGTTCACGCCCACCGTCAGGCCGAGGAAGTTGTACAGCTTGCCCATCCACAGGGCGTCGCGGTTCGCCAGGTAGTCGTTCACCGTGACGACGTGCACGCCCTTGCCGGTCAGCGCGTTCAGGTACACCGGCAGGGTCGCCGTCAGCGTCTTGCCTTCGCCGGTGCGCATCTCGGCGATCTTGCCCTGGTGCAGCGCGATGCCGCCCATCAGCTGGACGTCGAAGTGCCGCATCTTCATGATGCGCTTGGAGCCTTCGCGGACGACGGCGAAAGCCTCCGGCAGCAGGTCGTCGAGCGCCTCTCCCTTGGCGACGCGGTCGCGGAACTCCTGGGTCTTGGCGCGCAGCTGCTCGTCGGACAGCTGCTCCGTCTGCGGCTCCAGGGCATTGATTTGCTCCACCTGCCGCCGGTACTGTTTCAACAGGCGGTCGTTGCGGGAGCCGAAGAGTTTGGTCAGGAAGTTGGTGGCCATGGGCGCGGTTGTCGTCGCGGACCGCACGCGGGCGGGGCCGGACAGCGCAGTCCTTTTGTTGTTCAGCGGGATCAGATGGAGCCGCGTCGCCCCTTTCGCAAGGGTGCTGCCGAGGCGGCCAAAGCGGGGGATTTTAGCGGTACGGGCGAACCGGAGCCGCCCGGGGCGGCTCTTGGGCGGCGCAGCTTGCTTGCCGACGTGTCAGCGCGGGCGGCGGGCGGTGGGCAGCTGTGCCGCGGCGACGTTCTGGCCGGCGGCCAGAAAGCGCTGCGGGTCCTGCGCCACGCCTTGCACCAGCACCTCGAAATGCAGGTGCGGGCCGGTCGACCGGCCGGTGGTGCCGACTTCGGCGACCCTCTGGCCGCGCTTGACCACCTCGCCCTTCTTCACCAGCAGCCGGGAAGCGTGGGCGTAGCGGGTGACCAGGTTATTGCCATGGTCCACTTCGACCATGTTGCCGTATTGGGGGTGCACTTCGGCGGCCACCACCACTCCGCCGGCCGCGGCCTGGATCTGGGTGCCGACGTCGGCCTGGAAGTCCAGCCCGGTGTGCAAGGCCGAACGCCCGGTGAACGGATCGATCCGCCAGCCGTAGGCGGAGCCCAGGTGACCGGCCAGCACCGGGTGCTGGGTGGGCGTCATGAGCTTCTTCATGCGCTGGTCGAACAGCCGCGACTCCATCAGGGTCAGCAGATCGCTGTTCTCCCCGGTGAGCTGGTCGAGGTCGTTGAGCGTGGCCTGCAGCTCCTGCAGCGTGAGGGAGCGTCCCTCCACCAGCCGGCCGCCACGGGCCGCGGGGACCTTGATGTCGTTCGGATTGACCCCTGCGAGGCCCGAAACCCGCTCGCCCAGCGCTTCCAGTTGCAGCATCTTGGCCTGCATGTCGCCCAGCTTGCGCGCCATGGCGTCCAGGTTCTCGCGCATGAAGCGGTCACGCTGCTCGAATTCGTCCTGCACCACCAGCCGCACCAGCGTGCCGATCACCGGCCAGCGCTCCCGCGCCCCCTTGAGGAACACCCAGTGATAAAGGCCCGCCGCCATCAGCATGAGCACCAGCGACAGGGTCACCAGCGCGAGCACCAGCTTGCTGCCGCTCAGGTGGATCGCGCGGCTCTTCGCCAGGCTGGCGTCCGTGATAATGAACTGCACGTCTTCGTCCCTTCGTCCGTTCCTGCCGTCCCCAATGACCAACCGTCGCCACTACGCCGTGCCCCTGCACGAGGCCGCAGCGGAGTCCCCGACCCTCGCCCGCCTCACGCAACTTGCGCGCGAGTCGGGCGATCGGCTCAAGGCGATCCAGTCCGTCATCCCTGCTCCCCTGCGTGCTTCCATCCGGCCCGGTCCCATCGATGGGACTTCGTGGTGCCTCCTGGTGGACAACAGCGCCGCTGCCGCGAAGCTCCGGCAGTTGTTGCCGGCCCTGCAGGCGAAGCTCAACAGCAGCGGATTTCAGGTTACCGCAATCCGCCTCAAGCTTGGAAGCCACCAAAAGTAAGTGGCGGCTCCGCTGATCCCGCTGGCGGCGCCGATTGTCCGATGGACCGGGTCTGCCGTGAAGTACTGCACCCTGTTGCGGCCGGGACACGTAGCAAGGGGTAACCCGGACTAGGGCCATGGCTTAACCCTCGGAAGATCGGACGGTACTCATCCGTTGGGGAAAAGCATGGCGAATCGTTTCTGGGCTGCGGCTGTCATGGCCGCCATCTCGCTGGGCGCGGCCGCGCAGGTGCCCTCCCAACCGATCCGCCTCGGCCTGATCTTCCCTTTGACCGGTGGCTCGGCTGACATGGGCAACAGCGCGCGCATAGGCGCCGAGGTGGCCGTCACGGAGATCAACCAGGTCGGCGGCTACCAGGGACGGCCTTTGGAGCTGGTCGTGCGCGATGACAAGGCCAGCAACGACGCCGGCCTGGCGCTCGCGCAGGAGTTGGTGCTCCAGGAGAAGGTCACCGCCACCATCGGCTTCTGCAACACCGGCGTCGCGATGAAGGCGCTCGAGGTGTTCCAGAACAACAAGCACGTGCTGATCGTGCCCTGCGCCACCGGCACGGCGATCACGGCGACCTACCCCACGGCCGACAGCTACATCTTCCGTACCTCGGCGCGCGACCAGCTCCAGACGCAGTTCCTGGTCGATGAGATCGTCAAGCGTGGCCTGACCAAGGTGGCACTGCTGGTCGACAGCACCGGCTACGGTGACGCCGGGCTGAAGGACCTGGAGGCGGCCCTGGCGCGCGCCGGGCTCAAACCCCACGTCGTCGCACGTTTCAAGGTGGGCGTGAAGTCGCTCGACGAAGAGATGCGCAAGCTCAAGGCGTCGGGTGCCGACTCCCTGATCGGCTGGACGGTCGGTCCGGAACAGGGCGTGATTTCCGCCAGCCGCGTCGCCGCCGGCTGGAAGGTGCCGCAACTCGGCCCCTGGGGCTTGTCGCACGCTTTCGCCTTCAGCGCATCGTCGGGCAGCGTGGATGGCGCGGTGATGGTGCAAACCGTGCTTCCGAACATCTTCCTGGAGCGCAACAGCAGCTTCACGCGCAACTACACGAAGCTCGGCAAGGAGACCCCGATCGGCTCGATGATGTCGGCGGCGCAGACGTACGACGCCGTGCACCTGTTGCTGCGCGCGATGTTCGACTCGAAGAACAACCTGACCGGGCCGGCGCTGAAGAAAGCGCTGGAGCATCCGTCCAATCCGTATCGAGGCGTGGTGACGACGTACGAGCGCGCCTTCTCGCCGACCGACCATGACGCGATCTCGGCGAACATGCTGTGGCTGGGGACCTGGCGCAACCAGGAACGCGCTTACTACTACAAGGAAGACGAGCGCCGGGCGACGGTCATCCGGCGCAAGCAGGGCGCCGCGGCATCGAACTGACCGCGGCGTTCCCCGAGGTTCTGCGCAAAGGGCTACTCCGCGCCTGACGGGGGCTGCTCCGGTTCACCGCCAGCGTCGCCATGGTTCGGCTCGTACTGACGACCTTGAAAGGTACTGCTGGAGGCTGGAATGGTGCCGGATGTCTGATTCGAACAGACGACCTACCGCTTACAAGGCGGTTGCTCTACCCCTGAGCTAAACCGGCAGATACCCACTCGCAAATCGCTGGGCGATTCTCGAGTGATCCAGCTGGATCGACAAGGCCGGAGTGGATCCGTCCTTGCCGATGGCGAGACCGCGGCTCGCGCCGCGCCCGC
>JAQGMY010000406.1 GCA_028292105.1 Ramlibacter sp. | reverse complement strand
GCTGGTAGAAGCGATCTCGCGCGAGAAGAACGTCGAGAGGGACGTGGTGTTCGGCGCCGTCGAATCGGCGCTGGCCCAGGCCACCAAGAAGCTCTACCAGGGCGAGGTGGACATCCGCGTCGCGATCGACCGCGACAGCGGCGACTACGAGACGTTCCGCCGCTGGCTGGTCGTGCCCGACGAGCAGGGCCTGCAGAACCCGGACGCCGAGGAACTGCTGATGGACGCCCGCGAGCGGGTGGCCGACGCGGAAGAGGGCGAGTACATCGAGGAAGCCATCGAGTCGGTGCCGATCGGGCGCATCGGCGCGATGGCCGCCAAGCAGGTCATCCTGCAGAAGATCCGCGACGCCGAGCGCGAGATGCTGCTCAACGACTTCATGTCGCGCGGCGACAAGATCTTCGTGGGCACCGTCAAGCGCATGGACAAGGGCGACATCATCGTCGAGAGCGGCCGCGTCGAAGGACGCCTGCGCCGCAGCGAGATGATCCCCAAGGAAAACCTGCGCAGCGGCGACCGCGTCCGCGCCATGATCATGGAAGTGGACCTGACCCTGCGCGGCGCGCCCATCATCCTGTCGCGTTCCGCCCCTGAATTCATGATGGAGCTGTTCCGCCAGGAAGTGCCCGAGATCGAACAAGGCCTGCTGGAGATCAAGAGCTGCGCCCGCGACCCCGGTTCGCGCGCCAAGATCGCCGTGCTTTCGCACGACAAGCGGGTCGACCCGATCGGCACCTGCGTCGGCGTGCGCGGCTCGCGCGTGAACGGCGTGACCAACGAACTGGCCGGCGAACGCGTCGACATCGTGCTGTGGTCGGAAGACCCCGCGCAGTTCGTGATCGGCGCGCTGGCCCCGGCCAACGTCAGTTCCATCGTCGTCGATGAAGAAAAGCACGCCATGGACGTGGTGGTGGACGAGGAAAACCTCGCCATCGCCATCGGCCGCGGCGGCCAGAACGTGCGGCTCGCCTCCGAGCTCACCGGCTGGAAGATCAACATCATGGACGCCAACGAGTCGGCCCAGAAGCAGGCCGAGGAGCAGGGCGGCATCCGTGCCCTGTTCATGGAAAAGCTCGACGTCGACGAGGAAATGGCGGACATCCTGATCATCGAAGGCTTCACCAGCCTCGAGGAAATCGCTTACGTGCCCATCTCGGAGATGCTCGAGATCGAGTCCTTCGATGAAGACACCGTCAACGAGCTGCGCACCCGCGCCAAGGACGTCCTGCTGACCATGGAGATCGCCCGCGAGGAAAGCGTCGGAGAAGTTTCGCAGGACCTGCGCGACCTCGATGGCCTGAACCCGGAACTGATCGGGCAGCTGGCGAATGCCGGCGTGCATACACGCGACGAGCTGGCTGACCTGGCTGTCGACGAACTTACGGACATCACTGGCCAGTCCGCGGAAGAGGCCAAGACCCTGATCATGAAAGCCCGTGAACATTGGTTCACCGGCGCCGCGGCAACTGCCGCGCATGAGTGATGGGAGGAACTGAGAACACATGTCGAGTACCACCGTCGCCGAGTTCGCAAGTGAACTCAAGAAGTCTCCCGAGACGCTCCTGGAACAGTTGAAGAGCGCCGGCGTGGCCAAGTCCGCGCCGACCGATCCACTGTCCGACGCCGACAAGCAGATGCTGCTGGGCTACCTGCAAGCCAGCCATGGCACTGCCGCCGTCGACCGCAAGAAGATCACGCTGGTGAAGAAATCCACCAGCGAGATCAAGCAGGCGGACTCCACCGGCCGGGCCCGCACCATCCAGGTCGAGGTGCGCAAGAAACGCACGTTCGTCAAGCGCGACGAAGGCTCCGACACGGCCGTCGTGGAGCCGCCGGAAGTCGCGGCCGCGCCGCAGCCGCCGTCCCCGCCCGCCGCCGACCAGACCGAACTGGTGCGCCGCGAGGAAGAGGCCCGCCGCCAGGCCGAACTGATCCGCCGCCAGGAAGAAGAACTGGCCGCCAAGCGCAAGGAGCGCGAGGAACAGGAAGCACGCGAACGCACTGCCGAGGAACGCCGGCAGGCGGAAGCGGACGCCCGTGCCCGCCAGTACGTGAACAAGCAGGCCGAGGCCGTCGCCAACGCCGAAGCTGGCGTCAGCGCCGCCAAGGCCGCCGCCGACGAAGCGGCGCAAGCCGTTGCCAAGGCGCAGGCCGAAGCGCGCGAAAAGGCTGCTGCCGAATCGAAGGCCCGCGCCGACGAGGAAGCCGCCCGTGCGCTCGACCTGGGCGAACGCCGCCGCAAGGCCGAAGCGGAAGCCGCCGCCATCCGCTCGATGATGAGCACGCCCAAGAAGGTGCTGGTCGCCAAGGCCCCGGAACGTCCGGTCGCCAAGGCGCCGGAACCCGCCAAGCCGGGCGTCAAGGGCACCCTGCACAAGCCGCCGGCGCAAGCGCCGCGGCCCGGTGCGCCCGCCGCCCCCGCGGCGCCAGGTGCCGGCAAGGAAGTCAAGTCGGCCAAGCTGTCCTCCAGCTGGGCGGATCCTGCCAAGAAGAAGGAAATCAAGACCCGCGGCGATTCGTCCGGCGGTGTCGGCCGCAATTCCTGGCGTGGAGGCCCGCGTGGCCGCCGCGACCACCGCGACCGCGACGACCACGGCACGCAGGCCGCACCGGTCGAACAGCGCATTCTCGAAGTGCACGTGCCGGAGACCATCACGGTGTCCGAACTCGCGCACAAGATGGCCATCAAGGCGTCCGAGGTCATCAAGGTGCTGATGAAGATGGGCCAGCTGGTCACCATCAACCAGTCCCTCGACCAGGACACGGCGATGATCATCGTCGAGGAAATGGGCCACAAGGCCCTGACCGCTGCGCTGGACGATCCGGAAGCCTTCACCGAGGACGACGTCGGTGCGATCACGGCCGAGTCCCTGCCGCGCGCCCCGGTCGTGACCGTCATGGGCCACGTCGACCACGGCAAGACCTCGCTGCTGGACTACATTCGCCGCGCCAAGGTGGCGGCGGGTGAAGCGGGCGGCATCACGCAGCACATCGGGGCGTATCACGTCCAGACCGAGCGCGGGATGATCTCCTTCCTGGACACCCCCGGCCACGAGGCGTTCACCGCCATGCGTGCCCGCGGCGCCCAGGCCACCGACATCGTGATCCTGGTGGTCGCAGCGGACGACGGCGTCATGCCGCAGACGCGCGAAGCCATCAAGCACGCCAAGGCAGCCGGCGTTCCCATCGTGGTGGCCATCAACAAGATGGACAAGCCCGATGCCAACCAGGACCGCGTCCGCCAGGAACTGGTGGTCGAGCAAGTGGTTCCCGAAGAGTACGGCGGCGAGTCGCCGTTCGTGCCGGTCTCCGCCCGCACGGGCGAAGGCATCGACGCGCTGCTCGAGCAGGTGCTGCTGCAGGCCGAAGTGCTGGAACTGAAGGCGCCCGTCGCGACCTTGGCCAAGGGCCTCGTGATCGAAGCGCAGCTGGACAAGGGCCGCGGCCCGGTCGCCACCGTGCTGATCCAGTCGGGCACGCTGAAGACCGGTGACGTGGTGCTGGCCGGCCAGACCTACGGGCGCGTGCGGGCCATGCTCGACGAGAACGGCAAGTCGATCAAGAGCGCGGGGCCATCCATCCCGGTGGAAATCCAGGGCCTGACGGAGGTGCCGCAAGCGGGCGACGAGTTCATGGTGCTGGTCGACGAGCGGCGGGCGCGCGAGATCGCGACCTATCGCGCCGGCCGGTTCCGCAACACCAAGCT
>JAQGMY010000308.1 GCA_028292105.1 Ramlibacter sp. | reverse complement strand
TTCTGATGTGATTCATCAACGGGAACGTTCAAGTGATTGATTCAAAAGGCGCGCACAAAGAAAAAAGGGCGCGCCCTGAAGGTGACGCGCCCTGAACCAACAATCTATGGCAACTGCGATAGTTGGAGCTTCATTGTAGGCAAAACGCGCCGGGCGTACAGCCGGAGGGTCACTCCGGGCGGGCCGTTGCAGGGTCGCAACTGGATTGTTATGCACAGGTTTTCAACAATTTGAGGAAGAGCCCGGGGGACAAGGTGTGGGCGGCCTGTGGATCGGCAGTGGATGCACTGCCAGGCGTCCCGCATCGTGGTGGCGAGGCCGCCCGATATGCCGTGAATGCCGGCTGGGCTGGGCGGATTCTACCCAATCCGGTTCTTAGCGGGACCGGCAAGTTAGCGATCGCCAACTAAGTCGCGCCGATGCCCGGTCCCGAAAACTTTTCCGTCCCTGTCTGTTTTTCATCAGGCCTGCGACAAAAAGCCCCAGGCCCATGCAAGGGCTTGGGGCTTTTACTTGACTTGCGGCGATCAGGGACGGGCGGGACGGATGAGCACGTAGCTGGCCAGCTCGCCCCGGCGCAGCAGGATCGGGATCGGCTTCGTTTTGTCGGCCTTGGCCAGTGCCGCATCGAACTCGCGCACGTTGGAAATCTCGGTGTTGCCGATCCCCACGATCACGTCTTCGGCCCGGATGCCGGCGCGCTGCGCCGCGTCCGTGACGGCCTCGACGCGCACGCCACCCTTCACCTTGGCATCCGCCTTCTGCTTGGCGGTGAGTTCGCTCACCACCAGGCCCAGCGACTGCGCCGCGGGCGAAGCCTTCGGCCGGTCGTCGGGTGCGGGCGTCGGCTTGGCCGGCGTCGCCGCCTTGGCGACTTCCTGCTCCAGCTCGGCGATCGCCACCGTCAGCTCGCGCGAGCCGCCGCGGCGGAACACCGTCAGGTTGGCGCGCGTGCCGGGCTTGGTGTTGCCCACCATGCGCGGCAAGTCGGTGGCGCGCTCGATCGCCGTGCCGTTGAACTTCGTGATGATGTCGCCGGCCTCGATGCCAGCCTTGTCCGCCGGCGAGCCGCTCTCCACGCTGCGCACCAGGGCGCCTTGCGGGCGGCCCAGGCCGATGGATTCGGCGACGTCGCGCGTGACCTGGTCGATCTGCACGCCGATGCGACCGCGCTGCACGCGGCCGCTCACGCGCAGCTGCTCGGCCACCCGGCTGGCTTCGTCGATCGGGATCGCGAAGGAGATGCCCATGAAGCCGCCGGAACGCGAGTAGATCTGGCTGTTGATGCCGATCACCTCGCCGCGCATGTTGATCAGGGGACCGCCCGAGTTGCCGGGGTTGATCGCCACGTCGGTCTGGATGAAGGGCAGGTAGTCGCCGGTGTCGCGGCCCTTGGCGCTGACGATGCCGGCGGTGACCGTGTTCTCCAGGCCGAAGGGCGAGCCGATAGCCATCACCCATTCGCCCACCTTCAGGCGGCTGATGTCGCCGACCTTGACGGCCGGCAGCCCGGTGGCTTCGATCTTCACCACGGCGACGTCGGTTCGCTTGTCGGAGCCGATGATCCTGGCCTTGAACTCGCGCTTGTCCGCCAGCGTGACCAGGACCTCGTCAGCGCCTTCGACCACGTGGGCGTTGGTCATGACGAAACCGTCGGAGGTCAGGATGAAGCCGGAGCCGACGCCACGCGGCGTATCTTCCTCGCCGCCACCACCACCGCCGCCGCGCGGCGGACTGGGACGCTGCTGGCCGCGCGGCGGGTTCGGCATGGGGACGCCGAAGAAGCGGCGGAAGAACTCCTGCATCTCCTCGTCCATCTGGCCGCCGCCGCTGCCGCCCTGGGCGGTCGGGCGCGCGCGCTCCATGGTGCGGATATTGACGACGGCCGGACCGACCTGTTCGACGAGGTCGGTGAAATCCGGAAGCGAGCGCGGTTGCGGCGCGGATTGCGCGAACGCGGGCGCCGCCGGCACCAGTGCGACGACACCGGCCAGGCCGAGTGCCGTGGCCAGCGCGCTGCCGCGCAATTGATTCCAATCCATGCGGAACATAGAGACCTCTCCAGAAGGGTCAGAGACAGGGGTATAGCTGAGAATACGCCCGGGCGGGAAGCTTGCGCGTCAGCGGATGACGCATCGCCTGCCTCCACCCCCGGCTTACTGCATGGCTGCGGGACAGTGCGGTGGCGCTGTCCGGCTCCCCACGAGGTGGGTTCCTACTTGCGCCGCTCAAGGCCGACGGAGAAAGCGCGCAGCGTTTGCGCCGGCACCTCGCCCACCGCCGTCACCCACCAGTCCTGCACTCGGCGCGTCAGGGTGTTGGTCGCGCCGCTGGCGAACACGCCTTCCTGCACGTGGTGCCTGGGGTCGTAGCTCTCGACGAACAGCGACACCGAGGCCAGGCCGTCGGAGAAGATCCACTGCAGCGCACCTTCGGCCGGCCGCTTGTAGCAGTTCATCGACTTGAAGCCGGGCACCGGGGTCTTCAGCGCCCAGCCCTCGGCCGCCGCCGTGGTCTTGACGGCATCGGGCTTCTCGATACGCCAGCCGTCGGGCACGGCCATCATCTGGGACAGGCGCTCCATCCGCACCGGCGCATCGAGCTGCAGTTCGGAAAAAGCGGCCTGCTCGAGCACCCTGCCCTCGCCGTCCACCGTCTGGATCTTCACGACCAGCCCGCTCTTCTTCTCGCTCCAGATGCGGTAGCCGAAACGCATCGCGTCCTTCGGCAGCAGCTGGACCACGTCGGCTTCGAAGCCGGCCACGCGATCGCCGCCGATGCGGCTGGCACTGTAGAACTCGGGGATCGCGGTCTCTTCCGGCCGCACCAGCTCGGGGAACAGGCCCAGCGACTCGCGCCGCTCGCTGCGCACGGTGCGGGTTTCCGGCAGGAAGGTCAGCACCTCGTCGTCCCGGCGGAAGGTCGAGCGCGGCGCGCCGGACAGGTTCTCGACCCGCTCCACCTGGCGCTGGCCGTCGCAGGCGTGCCAGATGCGGGCGCTGGACATGGCGCCGTTGCCAGAGGAGACGACGAAGGTGCCGATGTAGTTGCGCTGCCGCGATGCGTCGTGCATGCGCGTGAGCCACTCGGTCACGGTGCGGTCGCCGCCGCGCGCCGGGCGGGCGTCGGCACCGCGGTTCACCTGCGCCGCCGCCAGACCCACGGTGCTTGCGGCCATGAGGACCAGCAACCCCTGCGCGAGGCGCAGGCGGCGGGAAGCGACGATCAGACCCTGCATGCGTGCGGCCTCAGCGAGCCGGCGCCTCGAATGTGGCATTGCGCAGGAATCCCGAAGAAGACTGCAGCGCGGTGGCGCCGCCGAACTGGCGGTGCGCCGCCAGCAGCTGGTCGAGGCGCGGGTCGCGGATCATCGAAGAGGCGCTGGCCTGGGTCGCTTGCGCCGCAGCGCCCGGCGCGGCCGCCAGTTGCGGCTGCGCGCTGTTGCCGACGGGCGCGCCGATCATGTTCCAGCCGACGGCGGTCACTGCTGCCACCGATGCGAACCCGGCGACCAGCTTCCAGCGCCAGTCGTTGGCGGCGGCGCGATCCGGTCGCACCGGCGCGGGGGCCGTGATCAGCGGGGCGGCGAGCGGCTGCTCGTCGCGCAGGCGCTGCTGCAGCCTGGCGAGGAAATCTTCCGGCGGGCTGCCGGCGCTGGCACGGCCGGTGCGCAGCACCTCGCCGACCACGTGGTAGGCGCACCAGGCCTGGCGCGCTTGCGCGTCGGCTGCCGCCGCCTGCACGCCGCGGACGAAGGCCTCGCCCTGCAGCTGCCCGTCGGCCAGGGCCGAAATGATTTCCCGGTTGTCCATCTTGTCCATCGCTTCCATCTTGCGCCTCTACCAGCGCTTGCCCGACTGGTTTTCCAGCATGGGCTTCACCTTCGCCGAAATCGCTTCGCGGGCCCGGAAGATCCGGGACCGCACGGTACCGATCGGGCAGTTCATCACTTCCGCGATCTCCTCGTAGCTCAGGCCCTCGATCTCGCGCAGCGTCACCGCCTGGCGCAATTCCTCGGGCAGGGCCTCCATGGCAGAGTTCACCGCCTGGGCCACTTCCTTCGCCGCGAGCACCGTTTCCGGCGTTTCCGCGGTGGTTAGTTCGTTTTCGACGCCGGAAGTTTCTTCCTCATCATCATTGCCTTTGAGCGAGCTCTCGGACACCACCGGGTCGCGCTTCATGTCGACCAGGGCTTTTTTCGCGGTATTGACGGCGATCCGGTACAGCCAGGTATAGAACTGCGCTTCGCCACGGAACTGGGCCAGCGCCCGGTAGGCCCGGATGAAGGTTTCCTGCGCGATGTCCTGCACCAGGTCGGTGTCGCGGACCATCCGGCCGATCAGGCGTTCGATGCGGCGCTGGTACTTCAGTACCAGCAGCTCGAACGCCTTCTGGTCGCCGGCCACCGTGCGCTCCACCAGCATCAGGTCGGTTTCGCCGGAGGTCGGCGCGGGAGCGGAAGGCGTCTTGGTCATTGTTCGGCCGCGGGCGGCTGGCCCGGTGGCACCGGCGTGCCGGCGCGCGAATATACCGCACGCCGCAGCGCGTCCCAGTGGCTCGCATCGGATCGGCCTTCCAGCCAGAGCCAGCGGCTGCGACGGTCCTGCGCCAACCAGCGCAGGAGCAGGCGCGATTGAAGGTCCAGGGCGATTTCAGGACGGCCGCTCGCCACTTGCTGCCCTTCTTCCCATTGCCAGGCAACGCCGTCCCAGCGCAGCACGCCCCGGGCGGAACGCCACCAGCCCGCGGCGGCCAGGGCGCCGCAGGCGAGCACCGCGGCGAACGCCACCGCCTGCGGCCAGCCGAAGCGGTCCGCCTGCAGGCTCCAGGCGACCGCCGCCGCCAGTCCGAGCAGGCCGAGTCCGGCCAGCGCCCAGCCGGCGAAAGCGCTGCGCCCCACCGGGTAACTCACCGATGGGGCGGCGTGCATGCGCGGGGAAGGAGGCGGGGATCCGAGCAAGCGCTCAGACGCGCCGGAAGACCAGGGAGCCGTTGGTTCCGCCAAAGCCGAAGTTGTTCTTCAGCGCCACGTCGATCTTCAGGTCGCGCGCTTCGTTGGCGCAGTAGTCCAGGTCGCACTCGGGATCCTGGTTGAAGATGTTGATGGTGGGCGGGCTCTTCTGGTGGTGGATCGCCAGCACCGTGAACACCGACTCGATGCCGCCGGCGCCGCCCAGCAGGTGGCCCGTCATGGACTTGGTCGAATTCACCACGGTTTTCTTCGCATGGTCGCCCAGCGTGTTCTTGATCGCGTTGGTCTCGTTCGAGTCGCCCAGCGGGGTGGAAGTGCCGTGCGCGTTGAGGTACTGCACCTGGTCGGGATTCACGCCGGCGTTCTTCAGCGCCGCTGTCATCGACCGGCGCGGACCGTCGACGTTCGGGGCGGTCATGTGGTACGCGTCGGCGCTCATGCCGAAGCCGGCCAGTTCCGCGTAGATCCTGGCGCCGCGGGCCTTGGCGTGCTCGTACTCCTCGAGCACCAGGACACCACCGCCCTCGCCCAGCACGAAGCCGTCGCGGTCCTTGTCCCAGGGACGGGACGCGGTCTTCGGATCGTCGTTGCGCGTCGACAGCGCGCGGGCCGCGGCAAAACCGCCGACACCCAGCCGCGACACGCAGGCCTCGGCGCCGCCGGCGACCATGACGTCGGCGTCGCCATATTCGATCATGCGGCCGGCCAGGCCGATGGCGTGCAGCCCGGTCGTGCAGGCCGTGACCACCGCGATGTTCGGCCCCTGGAAGCCGTAGCGGATCGACACGTGGCCGGAAATCATGTTGATGATGGAAGCCGGCACGAAGAAAGGCGAGATGCGGCGCGGGCCGCGGTTCGTCATCTCGGCATGCGTCTCCTCGATCATCGGCAGGCCGCCGATGCCCGAGCCGATGTTCACGCCGATGCGGGTTGCCAGTTCCGGGCTGAGCGCGTCCCCGGTCGGCAAGCCCGCATCCGCGACGGCCTGGCTGGCGGCGGCCAGCCCGAGATGGATGAAGCGGTCCATGTGGCGCGCTTCCTTCTCGGGCATGTAGTCGGCCACGTTGAAGCCCTTGACCTGGCCGGCGAACTTGACCGCGAGGTCACCGGTCTCGAAGGACGTGATGGTCTCGATCCCGCTGTTGCCGGCCAACAGGTTCGACCAGGACTGCTCCACCGTGTTGCCGACCGGGCACACACAGCCGAGCCCGGTCACGACGACGCGGCGGCGCATTCGCTCAGGCCTTCTGGTGGGCGCTGGCGTAATCCACCGCGTTCTGCACCGTGGTGATCTTCTCGGCGTCTTCGTCCGGGATCTCGATGCCGAACTCATCCTCGAGGGCCATGACCAGCTCCACCGTGTCCAGGGAGTCGGCGCCCAGGTCGGCCACGAAGGCCTTTTCATTGGTGACCTGGCTCTCCTCCACGCCGAGTTGCTCGGCGATGATTTTCTTGACACGTGCTTCGATATCGCTCATGGGTCCCTCTGAGGGTTGTAGATGAATCCGCGATTTTATGCCGGGCGGAGGTTCCGGCTGGGTAGGTGCCCGCCTTCAGCGGCCGGGCGGCGATAGTTTGGGGCCTTTCAGGCCATGAACATGCCACCGTTGACGTGGATTTCCTGCCCGGTGACATACCCCGCCTGCGGGGAGGAAAGCCAGGCGACCGCATGGGCGATGTCGGCCGGCTTGCCCAGGTGCCCGAGCGGGATCTGGCCCAGCAGGGCTTTCTGTTGTTCTTCCGGCAATGCGGCGGTCATGTCGGTTTCGATGAAGCCGGGCGCGACGCAATTCACCGTGATGCCGCGGCTGCCGAGCTCGCGCGCCAGCGCCCGGGTCATGCCGGCCACGCCCGCCTTGGCGGCGGCGTAATTGGCCTGCCCCGCATTGCCGGAGGCGCCCACCACGCTGGTGATGCTGACGATGCGGCCGTAGCGCTGCTTCATCATGGTGCGCATGACGGCGCGGCTCATCCGGAAAACCGCCTTGAGGTTGGTGTCCAGCACCGCGTCCCAGTCGTCGTCCTTCATGCGCATGGCGAGCGTGTCGCGCGTGATGCCGGCGTTGTTCACCAGCACGTGCAGGGCACCGTGCTCCTTCACGATCGCGTCGACCAGCGTCTCGCCGGCCTTGGCGTCGTTGACGTCGAGCGTGACGCCGACGCAGTTCGCGGCCGCCAGCGCCGCCGTGATGCGCCCGGCCCCGGCGTCGGTGGTGGCGGTGCCTATCACCTTCATGCCGCGCGCCGCCAGCTCCAGCGCGATCGCCGCGCCTATGCCGCGGGTCGCGCCCGTGACCAGTGCGACCTGCCCCTGGATGGTCGTCGTCGTCATTGCACCAGCCCCTTGGCGTCGGCCAGCGTCGCCGGGTCGTAGATGGAGCCGGAGACCAGCGTGCTGTCGATGCGTTTGGCCAGCCCGGCCAGCACCTTGCCCGGGCCGCATTCGATGAGGGTCGTGATGCCGCGCGCCTGGATTGCCTGGACGCATTCGACCCAGCGCACCGGCCCGAAGGCCTGCTCGTAGAGCGCGGCGCGGATGCGGTCCGGCTCGGTCTCGACCTGCACCCCGATGTTGTTCACCAGCGGGATGCGCGGCGACTGGATGTTCGTGGTCGCCAGCCGGCCCCTGAGCTTGTCGGCGGCCGGCTTCATCAGGCTGGAATGAAAGGGTGCGGACACCGGCAGCAGCAGCGCGCGCTTGGCGCCCATGGACTTCAGCAGCTCGCAGGCTTTGTCGACGGCCGCCTTGCTGCCGGCGATCACGGTCTGCGCCGGATCGTTGAAGTTGACGGCCTCGACCGCTTCGCCGCTGTTCACGCCGAAGGTCCGCAGCGCTTCGGCGCAGCCTTCGATCACCCGTTGCGCGTCCATCCCGAGGATCGCCGCCATCGCACCGGTGCCCACGGGCACGGCGTCCTGCATGGCCTGTGCGCGATAGCGCACCAGCGGCGCCGCGTCCGCCAGCGTCAGGGCGCCGGCAGCCACGAGCGCGGTGTACTCACCGAGCGAATGGCCGGCGACCACCGCCGGCTCGTCCCCGCCTTCGGCGCGCCAGGCACGGTAGGCGGCGATGCCCGCCACCAGCATCACGGGCTGGGTGTTGGTGGTCAGCGCCAGCGCTTCCTTGGGGCCTTCCTTGATCAGGCGGGCGATGTCCTCGCCCAGCGCATCGGAAGCTTCCCGCAGGGTCTGCGTGACGGCCGGATGGTCGCCCCAGGCGTCCAGCATGCCGACGGCTTGCGAGCCCTGGCCCGGGAACACGAAAGCAAATGGTTTCATGGAGTTCTTCTTGTCTCGAGGTGCCGCCCTGTGCGGCAGTTGCTCAGAGGTCCAGCAGGACCGCGCCCCAGGTGAAGCCGCCGCCGACGCCTTCGAGCATCAGCGTGTCACCCTGCTTGACCTTGCCGCTGCGCACGGCGGCGTCCAGCGCCAGCGGGATCGAGGCGGCGGAGGTGTTGCCGTGCTGGTCCACCGTGACCACCAGCTTGTCCATCGGCAGCTTCAGCTTCCGGGCCGTGCCCTGCATGATGCGGATGTTGGCCTGGTGCGGGATCAGCCAGTCGATGTCGGCTTCGGTGCGGCCGGCCTTCTGCAGGGTGGCGCGCGCGGCTTGCTCCAGCACGCCGACCGCCAGCTTGAACACGGCCTGCCCGTCCATCTTGAGCAGCGGGTCGCCCAGCACCTTGCCACCGGACACCGTGCCGGGAACGCAAAGGATGCCGACGTGCTTGCCGTCGGCGTGCAGGTCGGTGGCCAGGATGCCAGGGGTTTCCGACGCTTCCAGCACGACGGCGCCGGCGCCGTCGCCGAACAGCACGCAGGTGGTGCGGTCGGTGAAATCGAGGATGCGCGAGAACACTTCGGCACCTATCACCAGCGCCTTGCTGGCGCTGCCGGTGCGGATCATCGCGTCGGCCACCGTGAGCGCGTAGACGAAGCCGCTGCAAACCGCCTGCACGTCGAACGCGGGGCAGCCGCCGACGCCCAGCTTGTGCTGCAGGATGCACGCCGCGGACGGGAAGATCATGTCCGGCGTGGAAGTGGCCACGATGATCAGGTCGATCTCGGACGCTTCGCGGCCGGCGGCCTCGAGCGCCTGGCGCGCGGCATGCACGCCCAGGTCACTGCTCGTGACGTCGGCTTCGGCGAAGTGGCGCGCGCGGATGCCGGTGCGCTCCACGATCCAGTCGTCGGAGGTTTCCACGCCGGTCGCCGCCAGCTGGGCGGCCAGGTCCGTGTTGGTCACGCGCCTGGGCGGCAGGTAGCTGCCGGTGCCCGTGATCCGGGAATACTTGCTCATTCTTCTGGGACGTTAAGCGTCAAAGGGCGGCTGTTTCCAGCGGCTGCGCGTCGGGCTCGGCGCCGACCAGCAGCGGCCTGGCGTGCGCGATGCGCGCCTGGACACGGTCCAGCAGCTTGTTCCGGGCCGCATCATACGCGCGGTCCAGTGCCTGCTCGAAGGCGACCTCGTCGGCGGAGCCATGGCTCTTGAACACCAGGCCGCGCAGCCCGAGCAACGCGGCGCCGTTGTAGCGGCGGTAGTCGACGCGACGCTTGAAGGCCGCGAGGACCGGGTATGCGGCCAGAGCGGCGATCCGCGTGAGCGGGGTGCGGGCGAACTCCTCGCGCAGGAAGCCGCCGATCATCGAGGCCAGGCCTTCGCTGGTCTTCAGGGCCACGTTGCCCACGAAGCCGTCGCACACGACGATGTCGGTGGTGCCCTTGTAGATGTCGTTGCCTTCGACGTTGCCGAAGAAGTTGAGGTCGCCCGAGGCCCCGGCGGCGCGCAGCAGTTCGCCGGCCTTCTTGATCACCTCGTTGCCCTTGATCACTTCCTCGCCGATGTTCAACAGGCCCACGGTCGGATTGTCGTTCTCCGTCAGCGCCGCGACCAGCGCGGAGCCCATGACGGCGAACTGCAGCAGGTGGTGCTCGGTGCAGTCGACGTTCGCGCCCAGGTCCAGCACGGTGGTGGCCCCGCCCCTGGCATTGGGCAGGCGCGAGGCGATGGCCGGCCGGTCGATGCCGTCCAGGGTCTTGAGGAGGTAGCGCGCCAGCGCCATCAGCGCGCCGGTGTTGCCGGCGGACACGGCGCACTGCGCCTGCCCGCCCTTCACCTGCTGGATCGCCACGCGCATCGAAGAATCCTTCTTCTTGCGCAGCGCCACTTCGACGTGGTCGTCCATGGTCACCACCTCGGAGGCGGCAACGATGGCGGCACGCGGATGGCGGAAGGACTCGAGGGCGGCAGGGGCGCCGACCAGCAACAGGCTCGCCTCGGGGTGGGCCGCGAGGAAGTTGCGGCAGGCCACGAGCGTGACCCGGGGGCCGTGGTCGCCCCCCATGCAATCGACAGCGAGTGTCGTGGTCGTCATGGCTTCAACTGTAGAGACGAACCGGTATGCGGAGCAGGCATGAGAAAGGCCCGGCGTGCGCCGCGCGCAGCCGGGCCTGGCATGCCGTGAAAGACGCCGGTCAGGCGTCGTTCTTGGTCTTGAGCACCTTGCGGCCGCGATAGAAGCCGTTGGGGCTGATGTGGTGACGCAGGTGCGTCTCGCCGGTGGTCGGCTCCACCGCGATGCCCGGCGTGACGAGGGCATTGTGCGAACGGTGCATGCCACGCTTGGAGGGCGACTTCTTGTTTTGCTGGACGGCCATGAAGGGCTCCTGGAATCATCGGGCTGCCTGGCAAGAGCGCAGGCAGCGGGTTGAACGGTTGAACGATGCGCGTGGGCAGCCGGGACTGCTCGCTGGGGCCGCAGGCGTTGGACGCCGGGGCCCGTTGGGCGCGAAGCCTGCGATTATAGCCCAAGTCTACTGCTTCCCTGTCTTCAGCCGGGAGAGCGCCGCAAAAGGGTGTTCGCGGCCTTCCGTGCCCTGGTCGAAATCAGCATCCGCCACGGACATCTTCAGCGGTTCGGGGCAGACCTCGTGGAACGGCGCGACCGGCACTTCCATCAGCAGTTCGTCCTCCACCAGCTCCTGCAGGTCGAAGCTGCGGCTCAGCGCCAGCAAGTCCTCTTCCGCCGTGTCGTCCTCGGCGGCCGCCGTCGCTTCATCGGCGACGAAGCGGAAAGAGCGGTTCACCGCCAGCGGGACATCCACCG
>JAQGMY010000328.1 GCA_028292105.1 Ramlibacter sp. | reverse complement strand
CCTTCCTGAAGCCCGGCGACACCATCATGGGCATGAG
Source organism: Ramlibacter sp. (assembly GCA_028292105.1). Lineage (GTDB taxonomy): Bacteria > Pseudomonadota > Gammaproteobacteria > Burkholderiales > Burkholderiaceae_C > Ramlibacter. The sequence goes on along the minus strand of JAQGMY010000328.1, from coordinate 12,700 downwards.
CCTGGCCGAAGGCGGCCACCTGACCCACGGCATGCCCCTGAACATGAGCGGCAAGTGGTTCAACGTGGTGAGCTACGGCCTGAACAAGGACGAAGCGATCGACTACGACGCGATGGAGCGCAAGGCCCACGAGTCCAGGCCGAAGCTGCTGATCGCCGGCGCCTCGGCCTATTCGCTGCGCATCGACTTCGAACGTTTCGCCAAGGTGGCGAGGGACGTCGGCGCCATCTTCATGGTCGACATGGCGCACTACGCCGGCCTGATCGCCGCCGGCGTCTACCCGAACCCGGTGCCGCACGCGGACGTGGTGACCTCCACCACCCACAAGAGCCTGCGCGGCCCGCGCGGCGGCTTCATCCTGATGAAGCCCGAGCACGAGAAGGCGATCAACAGCGCCATCTTCCCCGGCCTGCAGGGGGGCCCGCTGATGCACGTGATCGCCGCCAAGGCGGTCGCCTTCAAGGAAGCGCTCTCACCCGAGTTCAAGACCTACCAGCAACAGGTCGTGAAGAACGCCCAGGTGTTCGCCGAAACCCTGGTGCAGCGCGGCCTGCGCATCGTCAGCGGCCGCACCGAGAGCCACGTGATGCTGGTGGACCTGCGCTCCAAGGGCATCACCGGCAAGGAAGCGGAGGCCGTGCTGGGCCAGGCCCACATGACCATCAACAAGAACGCGATCCCGAACGATCCGGAAAAGCCGATGGTCACCAGCGGTGTGCGCATCGGCACCCCGGCGTTGACGACGCGCGGCTTCAAGGAAGAAGAAGCGCGGATGACCGCCAACCTGGTGGCCGACGTGCTGGACCAGCCGCGCGAGGCCGCCAACATCGCCGCGGTCCGGGAAAAGGTCAACGCCCTGACCCGCCGCTTTCCTGTCTACAAATAAGGTGGCCCAACGATGAAGTGTCCGTTCTGCGGCAACGTCGATACCCAGGTGGTGGAGACGCGCATGGCGGAAGACGGGGACTTCATCCGCCGCCGCCGGCAGTGCGCCGACTGCGAAAAGCGCTTCACCACCTACGAGCGGCCCGACGTCAACTTCCCCGCCGTGGTGAAGAAGGACGGCCGGCGCATCGAATACGAGCGCGTCAAGCTGCTGGGGTCCATGAACCTGGCGCTGCGCAAGCGCCCGGTGAGCACCGAACAGATCGACAGCGCCGTGGAGCGCATCGAGGAAAAGCTGCTGAACCTGGGGGTGCGCGAAATCCCCAGCTCGCGCATCGGCGAACTGGTGATGCGCGAATTGAAGAAGCTGGACAAGGTGGCCTATGTGCGCTTTGCCAGCGTCTATCGCAGCTTCGAGGACGTGGACGAGTTCAAGACCGTGGTGGACGAGATCCGGCGCTAGGAGCAGCCGTCAGGAGCCGTCGCAGGCGGTCACCTCCCTTTGCTGCACCCGCACGCGGCCGCCGCTGCCGATGACGATCTCGCGGGCCGGGCCCCGTTCGAGCGAGCGCCGGCACAGGGTGAGGGTTCCGGCGAGCAGGCCTCCCGATACCGCGCGCGGCCCGGCCGTCGCCGAAAAGGAAATGGTCCTGGCGACCGGCAGGTTGCCGGTCAGCAGCAGCCCGCCGCCCACCGGTTCACCCCGCTGGATCAGCGTTTCGCCGTCGTCCAGCATGCCGTTGGCATTGGGGTCGTGGAAGATGATCCACCCTTGCTCCCAGCCGCCGCCGGGCGTGCAGGCCACGCCGTCTGCCGACTTGCACATGGCCACGCGGCTGGAACGCTTCTGCGCTTCGCTGCGCGCCAGCCGCAGCGCGGCCAGGAAGCTGTTGGAAGCCCCGCTCAAGTTGACCGAGTGCAGCACGCCGACCATGGAGGGCGCGCCCATGGCGACCAGCACCGCCGCCACCGACACGGCGATCAGCAATTCGAACAGCGTGAGCCCCGCGGCGCCGCGCGGAGAACGGATCGGATGATGTGGTGCGGCCATGACGGTGCACTCTAGGCAGGCGAGCCTGCGGCGTCCGGTGAATAGGAGGAGCGGTTCCCGTGAGAAACTGGCCCGCATGACGGAGCACGCATCGGACCCGCACATGCTGCGCGCGCTGGCACTGGCGCAACGCGCCGTCGGCCTGTCGGAGCCGAATCCGCGCGTGGGCTGCGTGATCGTCGCACCCGACGGCACCGTGATCGGCGAGGGCCACACGCAGGTGCGCGGCGGACCGCACGCCGAGGTCATGGCCTTGCGCCATCTCGCCGCCCGCGGCCACGGCGCCGCCGGCGCCACCGCCTACGTGACGCTGGAGCCTTGCTCGCATCGAGGCCGGACCGGGCCTTGCTGCGACGCGCTCATCGCCGCGCGCATCGGGCGGGTGGTGGCGTCCTTGCAGGATCCCAATCCGCTGGTGGCGGGACAGGGGTTCGCCCGACTGCGGGCGGCGGGCGTGGTCGTCGAGGTCGGACCGGGCGGGGCCGAATCGGAGGCGCTGAACATCGGCTTCTTCAGCCGCATGCAGCGGGGCCTTCCCTGGGTGCGCCTGAAGGTGGCGAGCTCGCTCGACGGCCGCACCGCGCTGGAGAACGGCGCCAGCCAGTGGATCACGTCGCCAGCAGCGCGCGAGGACGGGCATGCGTGGCGGGCCCGCGCCGGCGCGATCCTGACCGGAATCGGCACCGTCCTGGACGACAACCCGCGGCTCGACGTACGCCTGCCCGGCGTGACGCGACAACCGGCGCTCGTCGTCGTGGACAGCCGTTTGCAGCTGCCCCTGGACGCAGCGCTGATCCAGCCCGGTCGCGAGATCCTGGTCTATTGCGCCGAGGCCGACCCCCGGCGCGAAGCGGCCCTGCGGGAACGTGGCGCCGCGGTCGTGGTGCTCCCCAACCCGCACGGCAAGGTGGACTTGGCCGCCATGCTGCGCGACCTGGCCGTGCGCGAAGTCAACGAGCTCCACGTCGAAGCCGGCCACAAGCTCAACGGGTCGCTGCTGCGCGAAGGACTGGTCGACGAGCTGCTGCTGTACCTGGCGCCGTCCTTGCTGGGTGCCGGCCGGCCGATGGCCGAATTCGGTCCGCTCACCGACCTGGCCGACCGCATCCAGCTGGACTTCGGCCCGGTCACCCCGGTGGGCCCGGACCTGCGCCTGCTGGCGCGCCTGCGCCGCCCAAGCGGCCAGAGCTGACGCCCGTCGCCACCTGATCAGCTGCGGGACCGGCGGTCGGGGGTTTGACACCATCGGTCCGGGGCGTCTGGCAAGGCCCTGGTAGCTGATCAACACTCCCGCCATGCAAAAGATACGAGGCCTTACGACCATCGAGCTGATGATCGCCCTGGTCATCGCGGCGGTGCTCGTCTCGATGGGGGGGCCTTCGTTCATGCGGCTGATCCGGTCCAACAGCATGTCGGGGGCGGTGAACACCTTCATGGCGGACCTGCGCTACGCCCGCAGCGAGGCCGTCCGCCGCGGCGGGCGGGTCGTGATGTGCCGCAGCGCTACGCCGGAAGCCCCGGCCCCCACCTGCGCCACGGCCGCGGACACCACGAACGGGTGGGCCACGGGTTGGCTGATCTTCGAAGACCGCGACAACGACAGCAGCTTCAACGCCGGCGACAACCTGCTGCGGGTACAGGCAGCGCTCAAGAACGTGGAAAACATCGCCGAAGCCACGTCGGCCACCGTGACCCTCTTCAAGTTCACCGCCACCGGCCGGCTGCTGGACAACACCTCCTCGGCCGGGCTGCTGTTCGGCGGTACCAACTTCAGCAGCGACCTCAAGCGCCGGGTGTGCATCAGCGCCGGCGGCCGCGCACGTATCGCCGGCAATGCCGGCACCAGCTGCGGGACATGGAACGAATGAACAAGACCTCTTCGTCGCAGGGCGGCGCCTCCTTGATCGAGGTGCTGGTGGCCATGCTCATCCTGTCCTTCGGCATGCTCTCGCTGAGCGGGATGCTGGCCTACGCGGTGCAGATGCCCAAGCTTTCCGGGTATCGCGCCTCGGCGATGTCGATCGCGGCCGGGCACGTCGAGCGCATGCGCGCCAACACCGTCGGCTTCGCGGCGGGCAGCTACAACGACACCCTGACCTACAGCGTGGCAGGAACGGCCTGCACGTACCCGAACTGCTCGGCCGCCACCATCGCCCAGCTGGATCGCATGGAAACCATCCGCAGCGTGCGCAATGAACTGCTGCAGGGCGGCATGCGCATGGTCTGTACCGGCGGCAACTGCAATGCGCTGGAGGGCGACCTGTGGGTGTTCTGGCAGGAGCCCAGCACCTTCGCCACCTTCTCGGCCGCCAGCAGCGACGAATGCCCGGACCCCGCATCACCCCCCGTTTTCACCGCGTTCCCGACCCAGCCGCGCTGCGTGCACATCAAGTTCAAGCTATGAAGCCGCTCGCGCCCAACCCCTCCTTCCGCCGCGCCAGCCGGGGCGTTTCCCTGATCGAGCTGCTGGTCTCGATTGCCATCGGCCTGATCCTGATGGTGGCCATCCTGTCCAGCTACGTCGGGTCCAGCCAGGCCACCCGCGCCGCCGAAGCGCAGGGCCGCATGCACGAAGACGCACAAGCGGCCCTGTCGCTGCTGTCCCAGCAACTGCGGATGGCCGGCTACAACCCGCGCCAGCCGAGCTTCGGCACGACAACCCCGCGCAATCCGGTGTTCGCCGCGACCGACTACGCGATCCGCGGCTGCGACGGCACGTTCAGCAACATCACCTCGGCTGCCAACATCCCGGCGCTGACCTGCGCAGGGGCCGGTGCCGACTCCTTCGCGGTGCGCTACGAAGCGGATGCCGCCAACACCGTTCGCTCCGGCACGGGGCTGCCCACCGACTGCCTGGGGCAGACACTGACTACGCAGACCGCCACGGTGAGCGCCTGGAATGCGGGCACGAGCTCCCTCCAGCCGACGTCGACGACCTTCTGGATCGCTGAAAACCGCTTCTATGTCGGCACCGCCACGGCGGTGGTGAACCCCAGCCTCTATTGCAAGGGCAGCGGCGGCGCGAACGCGCAGCCGCTCGTCGAGAACATCGAGGACATGCAGGTCGTCTACGGGACCGCGCCCCACAACGCCACCAGCACGCTCTCCGTGGCCGGCTACATCACCGCGGCGGAAATGACCACCGCCGGTTCGCTGCCCAGCCTGCCCGACGATCCCACCCGCTGGTCGCGCGTTGCCACGGCAAGGATCTGCATCCTGGTGCGCAGCGAGCAACCCGCGGCGCCGGACGCCGCGTCTGCCCAGTACATCCGATGCGATGGCACCGTGGACACGTCGCCGCCCGACCTTCGTCTGCGTCGCGCGTACACGACCACTGTCGTCCTGCGCAACCGGCTCACGCCCTGAAAGTCACGCCCATGAAGTCCCGCCGCTCCTCCCCGCCCGTGCCGGCCACACGCCAGCGCGGCGTCGTGCTGATCATTGCGCTGGTGATGCTGGTGGTGGTGTCGCTGCTGGCTTCGTTCGCCGTGCGCAACGCCGTCTCCAGCGAAGCGGTGTCCGGCAACGTCCGCACCACGGCACTGGCCAGCCAGGCGGCGGAAATCGCCTTGCGATATTGCGAGAACGCCACGGTCACCTATGTCAAGAGCCTGCCTGCCGGCGGCACCATCACTTACCCCGCGACGCTGGCGTCGGGCCCGGTCCTGCTCGCCTACACGAGCGGCTTCGCCACTTCCACGGCCAATTGGGACGTGACCAGCACCAACGTGCTGGTCGTCCCTTCGAACGCCGTCAACCAGGGCAGCGCCGACACCTTCCAGCGCATGCCGGAGTGCATGGTGGAAAACATGCCGGTGGTCACCCCCGCCGGCACGGCGCTCGAGCGCACCTCCACCTATCTTGTCACCGCCCGCGGCTTTGGTCCCGAGGTGGCGGCCGACGACACTCGCGCGCGGCCGACCGGCAGCGAAGTGTGGCTGCAGTCGACGATCCAGATCCAATAAGGGAAGCCGCATGACCCGCCAAAAATTCAAATACTTCGTTGGGGCTCTCGTCATCGGCGGCAACGCCCTGACGCTGCACGCGCAGATGGCGCAGGACCCGCTGCTGTCCCGCACCGCTGCCGTCGAGCCGAACATCGTGTTCATCTTCGACGATTCCGGCTCGATGGCCGCCACGGCGATCTACCAGTTCGGCGGCGGCACCGGCGGCATGGGGCAGCAGGGCCCCAACGACGATAACGACATCATCAACGGCAGCATCAATCCCGTCTGGACCAATCCGCCCAGCACGCAGTGGGGCCGGTCACCCGACGTGAACCTGCTCTACTACGACCCCCGCGTGAGCTACAAGCGGCGCATCAACGCGGACGGGACGTACATGCCCGCGGGGTCGACGTCCGGGATCACCTCGTTCAACGTCTACTTCTACAAGCCGGTGATCACCACCACTTACGGCGTGGCGAGCGTCACGGTCACGAATGGCGGCGCCGGCTACCCGCAGAACAACCTCACGGCGAGCTTCCCGGCGCCGCCCGTGGGAGGCGTCCGCGCCACGGCGACGGTGCAGACCGCCCCTTCGCAGGGGGTCGGCGGTGTCTCGATCTCCAGCAAGGGCAGCGGCTACACCAACAGCCCGAATCCCACCGTGACCTTCAGCGCGCCGCCGTCCGGCGGCACCCAGGCCACCGGCACGGTCCAGACGGCTGCGACCAACGGGGTCACAGGCGTGCCGGACACCACGGGAACCGTTCCCAACGGCCCTTGTACGGCAGTCGTCGTGGCACCGCCTGTGGGGTCGGGGGGTGTGACAGCGACTGTCAGTGCCGCGCGCCGCAACAACGGCACGGTCCGCTTCACGGTCGTCAACCCGGGGTCAGGCTATACCAGCGCTCCGACCGTCGTCGCGCGATGCGGCCCCTCGGCCAACCAGCTGGCCAGCGCAGTGGCCACCATCGGTGCCGTCGGCCGCTGGATCACCGGCATTGCCATCACCAACCCCGGCGCCGGCTACACCAGCATGCCGACGGTGACCATCAACGCAACGACGGGCAGCGGCTTCTCAGGCACGGCGACCCCGACCACCACGTACCGCGTCGCCAGTGTCACCGTCACGAATCCCGGCGCCGGGTACGCCACGCCTCCCGTGATGAGCATCAACGGCGCTTCCGGCAACACGACGGCGCAGTACACGGTGAACACGACCGCCAATACGGTCGGCGGCATCAACCAACGCTGGGACGGCGTGGGCAACGCCAAAGCCGCGGCAAGCTACTTCTCCCCGAGCTATACGCCCGATGCCGGAAGTCCGCTGTACGCCGGCGCGACCGTGACGCCTTACCCCAACACGGCCAGCCTTGCCAACGCTTCCGTGTATCCGAAGTTCCGCAATCGCACCGACTGCACCGGCCTGGTCTGCACCTGGGCCGACGAATTGCAGAACTACGCCAACTGGAAGACGTACCACAGCACGCGGATGCATATGGCCAAGACAGGCGTCGGCCTGGCCTTCCAGCCGCTCAACCCCACCTTTCGCCTCGGCTGGACGACGATCAACAACGTAGCGAGCAACGATCAGCTGGATGCGGGCGTCAAGCGCTACACCTCGAGCACGCAGAGCGATTTCCTCACCTGGCTCTATGACCGCGACGTCAACGGCGGCACGCCGAACCGCTCGGCGCTCAACAAGGTCGGCACGTATTACCAGCGCCGGGACAACAACGGACCCTGGGGCAACTCGCCCAACGGCAACCGCGCCCTGACCAGCGGAAGCAGCGACAACGGGCATGCAGCCTGCCGCCGGTCCTATGCGATGCTGATGACCGACGGCTATTACAACGACAGCTTCACCATGGCGGACCAGGACAGCACTGTCAGCTCGACCTGGCCGCCGACCATCAGCCAGCCGAGCAGCTACCGGTATGCGCCGATCGGGCCGTACAGCGACTCCGTGGGGGGAACCGCCAGCGCGAACAGCTTCGCCGACGTCGCGATGAAGTACTACCTGACCGACCTGCGCCCCGACCTGGCGAACAGCGTGCGCTCGGTGCCCGGCGACGAGGCCTACTGGCAGCACTTGAACTTCTACGCGATCGGCCTCGGCGTGCTCGGCACCCTCAACTACCGCGACCCGAACGTCCTGAAGGAACTGAGCGGCTCGGCGACCAGCACGCCCCCGCGCACGCGCAGTTGGCCGACACCGACCTCCAACGACCCGAAGGCCATCGACGACATGTGGCACGCAACGGTGAACGGGCGCGGCAAGTTGCTGAACGCCCAGACCTCCGACGAGCTCAACGACGCCATCAGCAAGATGATGTCGGACATCGGCGGCAAGGAAGGCAGCCAGTCCGGCGTGGCCGTGTCCACGGCCAGCCTGACGCGTGACACCAAGAAGTACACCCCGAGCTACACCCCGGTCACGTGGAACGGCAACGTCACGGCCTACAACCTCGACTCCGCCACTGCCAACCAGACCGGCGTGGCATGGGAAGTCGAGACGCTGATGACTCCCGACGCTGCGGGCAACAAGGTCTACCAGTCGCTGATCCCGGACGATGCCCTGCGGAACATCTTCGTCGGTACCGGCACCACCAGCACGCCAGCGGTCACCTTCACCTACGCCGACATGGGTACGTCCCTGCGTTCGCAGATGACGGGCACGGTCAACCAGAACCTGATCGACTACCTGCGCGGCGACCCGACGTACGAGGACGTCAGCGGCGGGACCCCGAACCCGGCCGCGGTCTACAGGGCCCGCCTGACGCGCCTCGGCGACATCGTGAACTCCACGCCTGTGTACGTGAAGGACACGATCAGCATCGATTACAAGAATCTGCCGACCACCGTTGCCGCGACGGCCACCTGGGTGGCCTACAAGCAGCTCAAGCAGGCGCGTCCCGAGGGCGTGATCGTGGTCGGCGCCAACGACGGCATGTTGCACATCTTCCGCGACGGCACGTACGACTCAGCCGGCACGCCGGTGAACCCGGGCGGCATCGAGGTGTTCGGCTATGTGCCGAACGCGCTGTTGCCCACGCTCAGCCAGCTGTCCGACCGGGCGTACGTGCACCGCTACTATGTGGACGGGCCCAACACCGAATTCGATGCGTACCTCACCGGACGCGGGGGCTGGCGCAACGTGGTGCTCGGGTCGACAGGCGCGGGCAACGGCGGCTCCGGCACGCCCGGCGTGTCCAGCCCGAAGACCGCCGTGTACGCGATCGACACGACCCAGCTGCACACTTCCGTCAACGGCATGAACGCGTCGAACGTGATGTGGGAAGTCAGCTCGAAGGACGCCGTGAACTTCGCCGAGCTCGGCTACGTGCTGACCGACATCCAGGCCGGCGTCACGGCAAGTGGTGAATGGATCGCGGTGTTCGGCAACGGCTACGACAGCAAGTCCTGCCAGGCCCGCCTGTTCGTCGTCAACCTCGAGACCGGCGTCAAGCGTGCCGAGATCAACACCAATTACGGCAACTGCCTGAGCCAGAAAAACGGGCTCGGCGGCGTGCGCCTGGTGCGGAACGCGAACCAGCAGATCGTCGGCGCCTACGCCGGCGACCTGCAGGGCAACATGTGGAAGTTCGACCTGAGCGGCTCCGCCGGCTCGTGGAAGGTGGACCTGAACGGCGCGCCGCTGTACGCCGCCGGCCCGACCCAGCCGATCACCGCACCGCCGGCCTACCTGCCCCTGCCGATCACCGGCACCACCGCGCCCAACCCGGGCTACATGGTGGTGTTCGGCACCGGCAAGTTCTACGAGGTGGCCGACATCACCAGCACGACCCAGCAGTCCCTGTACGGCATCTGGGATCCGGTGGTGAACTTCGGTGCCAGCCCGCCCGCGGGCACCTCCATCAGCGGCCGCTCCCTGCTCGTGCAGCAGACGATCAGCGCGGCGCAGACCGGCGTGGACGGCAACACCTACTACGCGGTATCGCGCAATACCGTCGACTACACAGCCACCATTCCCAAGCGTGGCTGGTACATCGACATGCCGAACACCGGCCAGCGGCTGGTCTACCCGATGGACATCCTGGCCGACCGGTTTGCGGTGGCGGACACGATCTCCCCGGCCAACGTATCGCTCGACCCCTGCAACAACGAACAGGGCGGCGCCGGCTTCCTGTATGTGATCGACATGGTCAGTGGCGGCGGGCCCGACGAGCCGATCCTGGACACCAACGGCGATAACGTCGTGGACGGCAACGACCTGGTGGTGAGCGGTTACGCCAGCCGCGCGGACGGCCGGAACGTCACCTTGAGCGTGGAGAAGAACGACGAGGAGCAGAAGTTCGCGGAAATCAGCGCCGAGGCCGGCGCCAAGATCTTCAAGATCTCCTGCCGCCTGACCGGCACCTGCAAGGCGTCCGGCACCACGGTGCGCCGCCAGTGGCGCCAGCTGTTCCTGCGCTAGGAACCGGAGGAAATGATGCGAGATCCCATGAACCGAACCACTCACCCGCGCCACCGGCGCGGCACCGCGGGCTTCACCTTGATCGAGCTGATGATCGTGGTGGCGATCGTTGCGATCCTGGCGGCGGTCGCCGTCCCCTCCTACACCTCGCACATCGCCAAGGCTCGCCGGGCCGACGCGCGGACGCAGCTGCTGCAGGTGGCGCAGTTCATGCAGCGCTTCTACGCTGCCAACGACCAGTTCGAGAAGGACCGCGCGAACAACGACGTGTTCGACCAGATCCCGGCGAACCTCAAGCGGGCCCCGACCGACGGCGCGCAGCTGTACCAGCTGAGCGTGGAGCCGACCGTGACGGCGTACACGCTGACCATGGCTCCAGTGGCCGGCACGACGATGGCCGGCGACGCCTGCGGCTCGTTCACGCTCACCTCGCAGGGTGTGCGCGGCGTCACGGGGACCAAGCCCCGCGACGAGTGCTGGAAGTAGCCTTCCGCCTGCTTTGAGACCCTGACCGGGCCCGGGCAGGCAATCCCTGCGAAAATGGCCGGATGTTCACCGGCATCATCACCGGCGTCGGGCGCATCGCCGCCATCGACGACCTCGGAAACTCCCCGCAGCACGGCAAGCGGCTGACCGTCAGCACGCCCGAGGGCTACCTGCACGACGTCGGGCCCGGCGACAGCATCGCGCTGAACGGCGCCTGCATGACCGTCACCTCGCTGGACGCCGGCGCCAACCGCTTCACCATCGACATCTCCGCCGAATCCCTGGACAAGACCGCCGGCCTGGCGGACCCGGGCGCGGTGAACCTGGAGAAGGCGCTGCGGCCGCAGGACCGGCTGGGCGGCCACCTGGTCTCCGGCCACGTCGACGGCGTCGGCCGCGTGCTGAAGATGGAGCCGGCAGGTGAAAGCTGGGAGCTGCGCGTGCTGGCCCCGCCGGGGCTGGGCAAGTACCTCGCCACCAAGGGTTCGATCACGGTCAACGGCGTCAGCCTCACCGTCAACAGCTTCGCCGACCGTACCGAGGGCACCGAAATGAGCATCAACCTGATCCCCCACACCGTGGACAACACGGCGCTGCATGCCGTCAAGGCGGGCAGCCGCGTCAACCTGGAGGTCGACCTGATCGCCCGCTACGTCGAGCGCATGCTGAGCGCGCCGAAGGCGGCGCAATGAACGCCCGCGCTCCCCTCACCCCCGTGCCCGTCGCCTCCGTCGAGGAGATCGTCGAGGACATCCGGGCCGGCCGCATGGTGATCCTGGTGGACGAGGAAGACCGCGAGAACGAGGGCGACCTGGTGCTGGCCGCCGAACACGTCACGCCCGAGGCGATCAACTTCATGGCCCGCTTCGGTCGCGGCCTGGTGTGCCTGACGCTGACGCGCGAGCGCTGCGAGCGGCTGCAGTTGCCGCCGATGGTGGCGCGCAACGGCACCAAGATGGGGACGGCGTTCACGGTGTCGATCGAAGCGGCCGAAGGCGTCACCACCGGGATTTCGGCCGCCGACCGGGCGCGCACCGTGCAGGCCGCGGTGGCCCGCAATGCGCGCGCCCAAGACCTGGTGCAGCCGGGCCATATCTTCCCGCTGCAGGCGGTGGACGGCGGCGTGCTGATGCGCGCCGGCCATACCGAAGCCGGCTGCGACCTGGCCGCCATGGCCGGCCTGGTCCCCGCCGCCGTGATCTGCGAGATCATGAAGGACGACGGCACCATGGCGCGGCTGCCGGACCTGCAGCTGTTCGCCGCCGAACACGGCCTGAAGATCGGCACCATCGCCGACCTGATCGGCTACCGCAGCCGCACCGAGAGCCTGGTGGAGAAGCTCGGCGCCAAGCCCTTGAAGACCGCCTACGGCGAATTCATGGCGCACGCCTGGCGCGACAAGCCCAGCCAGGGCCTGCACATCGCGCTGGTCAAGGGCGCCTGGCAGCCCAGCGACGAGGTGCCGGTGCGCGTGCACGAGCCCTTGTCGGTGCTGGACGCGCTGGAAGTCGATCGCGCCATGCACACATGGAGCCTGGACGCCAGCCTGAAGCACATCGCGGCAGCGGGCCGCGGCGTCGCGGTGCTGCTCAACTGCGGCGAAACCGCGGATCAATTGCTGGCGCAGTTCGAAGGCACCGCCAAGGCGTCGCAGGCGCCCGAGCGCGGGCGCATGGACCTGCGCACCTATGGCGTCGGCGCGCAGATCCTGCGCGAGTGCGGCGTGCAACGCATGAACCTGATGGGCGCGCCGCGGCGCATGCCCAGCATGGCCGGCTACGGCCTGGAAGTGGCGGGCTACACGCCATCGCCCAACTCTTGAGGATTTGAAATGTTTGGTGCAGAGAAGGGCACGGCCGACCGGCTCGACGGCAAGGAGCTGGTCATAGGGATCGT
>JAQGMY010000280.1 GCA_028292105.1 Ramlibacter sp. | reverse complement strand
TCGCCGACCTGATCGGCGCGGACCCGCGCGAGATCGTCTGGACGTCGGGCGCCACCGAGTCGAACAACCTGGCCATCAAGGGCGCGGCGCACTTCTACCAGTCGCGCGGCAAGCACCTGATCACCGTCAAGACCGAGCACAAGGCGGTGCTCGACACCATGCGTGAACTGGAGCGGCAAGGCTTCGAGGTCACCTATCTCGACGTCGAGGAAGACGGCATGCTCGACCTGGAGAAGTTCAAGGCGGCGATCCGCCCGGACACCATCCTGGCCAGCGTCATGTTCGTCAACAACGAGATCGGCGTGGTCCAGGACATCACCGCGATCGGCAACGCCTGCCGCGAAAAGGGCGTGCTGTTCCATGTGGACGCCGCGCAGGCCACCGGCAAGGTGGAGATCGACACCAAGACGCTGCCGGTCGACCTGATGAGCCTGGCCTCGCACAAGACCTATGGTCCCAAGGGCATCGGCGCGCTGTACGTGCGCCGCAAGCCGCGCGTGCGGCTGGAAGCGCAGATGCACGGCGGTGGCCACGAACGTGGCATGCGTTCGGGCACGCTGCCCACGCACCAGATCGTCGGCATGGGCGAAGCCTTCCGCATCGCCAGGGAAGAGATGCACAAGGACCGGGAACACGCCCGCCGCCTGCAGCAAAGGCTGCTGGATGGCCTGAAGGACGTGGAGCAGGTCTTCATCAACGGCAACACCGAGCACCGGGTGCCGCACAACCTGAACATGAGCTTCAACTTCGTCGAAGGCGAGTCGCTGATCATGGGCATCAAGGGCCTGGCCGTGTCGTCGGGGTCCGCCTGCACGTCCGCTTCGCTGGAACCCAGCTACGTGCTGCGCGCCCTCGGCCGCAGCGACGAGCTGGCCCACAGCAGCCTGCGCATGACCATCGGCCGTTTCACGACCGAAGAAGAAATCGACTACGCGATCGACACGATCAAGCAGAACGTCGCCAGGCTGCGCGAGCTGAGCCCGCTCTGGGAGATGTACCAGGACGGCATCGACATCAGCACCATCCAGTGGACCGCGCACTGAGAAGTACAGGAGAACAGATATGGCCTATTCGGAAAAAGTCGTCGAGCACTACGAGAACCCCCGCAACGTCGGATCCTTCGAAAAAGGTGACGAGAGCGTTGGCACCGGCATGGTCGGCGCGCCGGCTTGCGGTGACGTGATGAAGCTGCAGATCAAGGTCAACCCGAAGACCGGGGTGATCGAGGACGCGCGCTTCAAGACCTACGGCTGCGGCTCCGCCATCGCTTCCAGCTCGCTGGTGACCGAATGGGTCAAGGGCAAGACGCTGGACCAGGCGGCGTCGATCAAGAACAGCCAGATCGCCGAGGAACTGGCGCTGCCGCCGGTGAAGATCCACTGCTCGATCCTGGCCGAGGACGCCATCAAGGCGGCCGTCGAAGACTACAAGAAAAAACACGCGAACTGAAAGCCGTGGCAGTCTCCCTGACCGAAGCCGCGGCCCGGCACGTGACGCGCTACCTTGCCAAACGCGGCAAGGGCGTGGGCGTGCGCCTCGGCGTGAAAACCACCGGATGCTCCGGCCTGGCCTACAAGCTGGAGTATGTGGACGCAGTGGCCGATGAAGACATCGTCTTCGAGAACCACGGCGTCAAGCTGCTGATCGACCCGAAAAGCCTGGCCTACATCGACGGCACGGAGCTGGACTTCGTGCGGGAAGGCCTCAACGAGGGCTTCCGGTTCAACAACCCCAACGAGCGGGATCGCTGCGGCTGCGGAGAGAGTTTCCGGGTTTGACGGTGAACCTGAGCCTCAGCGACTTCGAACTGTTCGGTGTGCCAGCGCGATTCGCGCAGGACCGCGCCGCGATCGATGCGCGCTGGAAGGAACTGCAGCGCGAGGCGCACCCCGACAAGTTCGCCGCGCAAGGCGCCGCCGCCCAGCGTGCCGCCTTGCAGTGGTCGGTGCGCATCAACGAGGCCTACCAGCGCCTGAAGGATCCACTCAAGCGGGCGGCCTACCTGTGCGAGCTGCTTGGCGCACCGATCGAGGCGGAGAACAACACGGCCATGCCCGGCGAGTTCCTGATGGAGCAGATGGAGTGGCGCGAGGCGCTGGACGAGGCCGAAGGAGAGCAGGCACTGGAAGAGCTTTCCGCGCAGGTGGCGCAGCGGCGCCGGGACACGCTGGCCCGCATCGGCCGCTTGCTGGACCTGGAAGGCGACGCTCCCCAGGCGGCGCAGCAGGTCAGAGCCCTCATGTTCGTTGAGCGCTTTGCGCAGGACATCGAGTCGCGGCTCGCGCAGCTGGGACAATAGCGGGCTTCACTGAAAAGCCATGTCCCTGCTGCAGATCTCCGAACCGGGCGCTTCGCCCGACCCCCACCACCGCCGCATTGCCGTCGGCATCGACCTGGGCACCACGCATTCGCTGGTGGCCGCGGTGCGCAATGGCGTTGCCGAATGCCTGCCGGATGCCCAGGGCCGCGTGCTGCTGCCTTCGGTGGTCCGCTACCTGGAACAGGGCCGCCGCCAGATCGGCTACGACGCGCAGGCCGCGCAATCCGAGGATCCGCAGAACACCATCGCCTCGGCCAAGCGCTTCATGGGCCGGGGCCTGGCTGACATCGCCGGGCGCGACAAGCTGCCGTACCGCTTCATCGACGAGCCGGGCATGGTGATGCTGGAGACCCGGGAAGGCCGCAAGTCGCCGGTGGAGGTCAGCGCGGAGATCCTGGCCACGCTGCGCCAGCGGGCGGAAGACACCTTCAACGACGACCTGTACGGTGTGGTCATCACGGTTCCCGCGTACTTCGACGATGCCCAGCGCCAGGCCACCAAGGGCGCGGCGCAACTCGCCGGCCTGAACGTGCTGCGCCTGATCAACGAACCCACGGCCGCGGCCATTGCCTATGGGCTCGATAACGCCAGCGAAGGCGTCTACGCCATCTACGACCTCGGCGGCGGCACCTTCGACATCTCGATCCTGCGGCTTTCGCAAGGCGTGTTCGAGGTGGTGTCCACCGGGGGCGATTCCGCGCTCGGCGGCGACGACTACGACGCCGTGCTGGCCGAATGGATGCTGCGGCAGGCCCGCCAGCAGGCCGAGTCGCCGGGCGAAAAGGCCGCCATCAAGATGCTGGCGCGGCAGGTGAAAGAGCAGCTCTCGGATCGACCCGAAGTGACGGTGCCCGTCGCCATCGGCGGTCCCTCCGTCGATGTGCGCGTGCGCCGCGCGGACTTCGAGCTGGAGACCAGCGAGCTGACGTCGCGCACGCTGGGCGCCGTCCGCAAGGCCCTGCGCGATGCCAGGCTGACCCGCGAGGACGTCAAGGGCGTGGTGCTGGTCGGCGGCTCCACGCGCATGCCGCAGGTGCGCAAGGCCGTCGGCGATTTCTTCGGTACCGAGCCGCTGACCAACCTGGACCCCGATGAAGTCGTGGCGCTGGGCGCCGCGGTCCAGGCGAACCAGCTCGCCGGCAACAATCCCGCCGGCGACCTGCTGCTGCTGGACGTGATCCCGCTGTCGCTGGGCATCGAAACGATGGGCGGGCTGGTCGAGCGCATCGTGCCGCGCAACGAGACCATTCCCACCGCCAAGGCGCAGGACTTCACCACCTTCAAGGACGGCCAGACCGCGATGGCCATCCACGTCGTGCAGGGCGAACGCGACCTGGTGGCGGACTGCCGCAGCCTGGCCCGTTTCGAGCTGCGCGGCATCCCCGCCATGGCGGCCGGCGCGGCCCGCATCCGCGTGACCTTCACGGTGGATGCCGATGGTCTGCTCAACGTGTCGGCGCGCGAGCAGGGCAGCGGGGTGGAAGCGCAGATCGCCGTCAAGCCCTCCTACGGCTTGTCCGACGAGCAGATCGCCAGGATGCTGCAGGAGAGCTTCACCACCGCCGAAGCGGACATGAAGGCGAGGGCGCTGACCACCGCCAAGGTGGATGCCGAGCGCATGTTGATCGCGACCAGGAGCGCCCTGGACGCCGACGGCGACCTGCTGGAGCCGGCGGAGCGCCAGCGCATCGATGCGCTGGTGGCGGCGCTGCGCGAGACGGCGGCACAGAGCAACGATGCCGCGGTCGTGGAGGCCGCGGTGCAGGCCCTGGCGAAGGGCACCGAAGCCTTCGCCGCGAGACGCATGAACGAGGGCATCCGCAAGGCCCTGGCCGGCAAGAACCTGGAAGCCCTCTGAGGCGATCCGAAAGAACAAGATGCCGATCATCAAGATCCTGCCCCATCCGGAATACTGCCCGCAAGGCGCGCAGATCGAAGCGCCTGCCGGCACGTCGATCTGCGAAGCCCTGCTGGACAACGACATCGCCATCGAGCACGCCTGCGACATGAGCTGCGCCTGCACGACCTGCCACGTGGTGGTGCGCGAGGGCTTTGCCTCGCTCAACGAAATGGACGAGAGCGAGGAAGACCTGCTGGACCGCGCCTGGGGACTGGAAGCGAACTCGCGCCTGTCGTGCCAG
>JAQGMY010000215.1 GCA_028292105.1 Ramlibacter sp. | reverse complement strand
GGCCGCGACGCCGCGCACAAGCGCATCCAGGACATGCTGGCGCGCGGCGAGAAGCTGCCGGTGGACTTCACCAACCGGGTGATCTACTACGTCGGCCCGGTCGATCCCGTGCGTGACGAAGTCGTGGGGCCGGCCGGCCCGACGACCTCGACCCGCATGGACAAGTTCACCGACATGATGCTGGCGCAGACCGGCTTGATCGGCATGATCGGCAAGTCCGAGCGCGGGCCGGAAGCGATCGCGTCGATCAGGAACCACAAGGCGGCCTACCTGATGGCCGTCGGCGGCGCCGCCTACCTGGTGTCCAAGGCGATCAAGAAGTCCGTGGTGCTGGGCTTTGCCGACCTCGGCATGGAAGCGATCTACGAGTTCGACGTGGTCGACATGCCGGTGACGGTGGCCGTGGACTCCAACGGCACCAGCGTGCACACCACGGGTCCGGCGGAGTGGTCGAAGAAGATCGCCACCGGCGAGTTCAAGAAGATTCCGGTCACCGCGGGCTGAGGCCGGCCCGAGCCGCGCTCAGGCGTCGGCGAGCGGGTAGAGCTCCTCGTTTTCCCGTGCGATGCGATGTGCCAGGGCGCCGAACACCTTGCGGGTGTCGGTCGCGAAGGTCTGCAAGTCGGCGCGGATGGCGCCGACCTGCCACTGCTTGTTGTAGTCGGTGAAGACACGGGCCAGTCCGCCCATCTCCTTCTGGAACCTGGCCGCCAGCGCGCAGGTGCCAGGCGCAGGCGAGGCCGCCAGCCGCGGATAGAGCGCCTGGTCTTCCATCGCCAGGTGGAAATTCACCTTTCCGGCCAGGCCGGAGAGCTGCTTGCGCAGCCATTGCGGGTCCGGCTCGGGGCCCTGGAGATGGCCGGTGATCTCGCCTGCGAGGGCGAGGATCTCGTCGTGCTGCGTCCTGAATTTGTCCGTGGCTGCCATGGCTTTGTTCCTCGAATGGGTGATGCGTGCCCCGTGGCACATCTACAGTACGCGCGGACCCGGCGGCGGATCGCACCGGCCGACGCGCGGAGGGTCTGGCGGTGCCAACGGTCGCAGCTACCGGGTTCGCCGATCGCCGCGTCAGGAAAATCCCTTTCGCGGGCGCGTGCACTTGTCTGGCCCGGGCGGCCCGGGCGCACGCTAGAGTTCGCGCATGGACCGTGACCAGCCCATCGGAGTGTTCGACAGCGGCGTCGGGGGCTTGAGCATCCTGCGCGCGCTGCGCCGCGCGCTGCCGCGTGAAGACTTCGTCTATTTTTCCGACGCCGGGCACGCCCCCTACGGCGAGAAGGCGGAGCAGTTCGTGTCCGACCGTTCGCTGGCGATCGCGGTCGACCTGCTGGAGCAGCATCGCATCAAGGCGCTGGTGGTGGCTTGCAACACGGCCACCGCGGCGGCTGTGCACCTGCTGCGGACGCGGCACACGCACCTGCCGGTGGTCGGCGTGGAACCGGCCTTGAAGCCGGCGGCGGCTCTGACGAAGACCGGCCACGTGGCGGTGCTGGCCACGCGCGGCACGCTCTCCAGCGCCAAGTTCCAGTTGCTGCGGCAGTCGCTAAGCGACCAGGCGAGCTTCGTGACGATTCCCTGCGACGGGCTGGCCGCCGCGATCGAGGGCGACGACCAGGACCTGATCCGCCGGCTGTGCGCGCGGTACACCAGGGAAGTCTGCTGCTTCGGCACCGGGCCGGGCGAGATCGACACGCTGGTCCTGGGTTGCACGCACTACCCGTTCGCAGCGGATATCTTCAGCGAGCTGCTCGGGCCGGACATCCAGTTGGTCGAGACCGGCGAGCCGGTGGCGCGGCAGACGCGCAGGATGCTGGAGGCGCAGGGCTTGCTGAATGCCGGTGGTCGTGGCGAGGTGCGGTGGCAGACGACGGGCAGTGCGGATGCATTGAAGGCGGCCGCGGCAAGGTGGTTGTCGATCTGACGCCTGCGGCGGCGTCGTTCATTCGATGGGGAGAGGCCGAGCGGTGCCCTCCCCCGCCGCCAGGGCCGCCTGCCGCCCGCGCGCCACGTCGACCTTCATCAACAGCACCAGCCCGATCACGAACAGCGCCGCGGTCGACAGGATCGCCATGCGCTGGTTGCCGCCGGTGGCCCAGGTGATGGCGCCATAGGTGAGCGGACCGATGATGCTGGCCAGCCGGATCGCGAAGGTCCACACCCCGTAGAACTCCGCCAGTTGCCGCGGCGGCGCGAACATGCCGGCCATTGCGCGACCCGCCGACTGGCTGGATCCCATGCAAAGACCGGCGATGGCCGCGGCCCACCAGAACTGGCCCTTGGTCGTGGAGAGCGCGGCGATGATGCACACGACGATCCAGCCCACCAGCGTGCTGGCCAGCGCGGGCTTGTGCCCGATGCGGTCCTGCAGGTAGCCCCAGGCGAAGGCGCCGCCGGCCGCTGCCAGGTTCAGCACGAAGATCAGGACCATGGTCTCCTGCGGCTGGAACCCGATCACGCTTTCCGCGTAGATGGCGGCCAGCGTGACCGCCACGGCGACGCCGCCCTGGTAAGCCACGGCGCAGGCCAGCAGCCACATGAAGTCGCGATAGCGTTGCGCATCCGCGAAGGTGCGCTTCAACTGCTGCAGGGAGGCTGCGAAGCCGCCTTGCCGGAGGGCGGAAGGATTGGGTTGCGCGCGCTCTCGCAGCAGCTTGAAGGTCACCAGCGACGCGCTGCCGTAGATCGCCGCCGTGATCAGCATCGTGATCGGCACGAACTGCGCGGCCGGGATCCCGCGCGCCTGCGCCCACAGAACGTAGGCCAGGCAGATCCCGAGCGCCAGCATGCCGCCGAAGTAGCCGAAGCTCCAGCCCCAGCCGCTCACCTTGCCCAGCGAATCAGCGTCCGCCAGCTCCGGCAGGAAGGCGGCGGTGAGCGACTCGCCATAGCTGTAGAAAACGTTGGACACGATGATCAGCAGCATCGCCATGCCGACCGCGCCCGGTTGCGCCAGCGCGAGGGCCGCCGTGCTGACCACGCAGCCGGCGGTGACGATGGCCAGGACGCGCTTCTTGGCCGCGCGCAGGTCGGCATAGGCGCCGATGGTGGGCATCGTGACCATCACGATGAAGTAGGAGACGCTGAGCGCCAGGGTCCAGGCGAAGGTGGCCCAGGCCGCTTTCTGCGCGATGCCGCCGACGAAGTACGCGGCGAAGACGGCGGTGATGACGACGGTGGTGTAGCCCGAATTGGCGAAGTCGTACATCGCCCAGCCGAACACCTCGCGCTTGCGCACGCCCGGGTTCAGCGCGGACTGGGAAAACAAGGGCATGGGGGTCCTCCTCGGCGGATGGTAGCCGGAGGCATCGATCGTGCAGGGTGTGCAAGCTGGCTTGCGCACCTTCTGCATCTGCCGGGGCTGGTGGGCAAGCGGAGCTTGCACACCCTGCGAGGGCGCAGCCCTAGTGCAGGTGCCGCGGTCGGCGCCCGCCGCCGTGGCCGCCCGCGCCAGGCCCGCCGCCGCCGCT
>JAQGMY010000191.1 GCA_028292105.1 Ramlibacter sp. | reverse complement strand
GCGATCAGCTCGATCTCCACGCAGGCACCCATCGGGATCTGCGCGACACCGAAGGCGCTGCGCGCATGCGCGCCCTTGTCCCCGAACACCTGCCCGATCAACTCGCTGGCGCCGTTGGTCACCAGGTGCTGCTCGGTGAAATCGGGCGAAGAATTCACCAGGCTCATCACCTTGACGATGCGCTTGACCTGGTTCAGGTCGCCGACGGCGGCATGCAGTGTTCCGATCAGGTCGACGGCGATCGCGCGCGCAGCCTGCTTGCCTTCTTCGGTCTGCATGGTCTTGCCCAACTGCCCGACCCAGGCCTTGCCGTCCTTCCTGGCGATGTGGCCGGAGATGAACACCAGGTTGCCGGTGCGCACGAAAGGCACGTAGGCTGCCGCCGGCGTGGCCACCGGCGGCAGGGTGATGTTCAGTTCCTTCAGCTTGTCGTAGACGCTCATCGTTCGCTCCTTGAATCCGCTGATTCTAGGGAGCGGCGCCTCCTTCGGCGCTGCCGGGCTCCACCGGGGAGACGGTGACGGCCACGCGCAGCGAATGCCTGGCGCTGCCGTGGATCACGCCGCGCATGGGCGAGACGTCCGAGTAATCGCGGCCGATGGCGAGCGTGACGTAGTCTTCGCCCGGGCTGCGGTCGTTGGTGGGATCGAGGTCGGCCCATGCACCGGCGCCCTCGTCGCCTGGGAGATAGACACCGACCCAGGCATGGGACGCATCGCAGCCGACCAGCCGCGGCTGGCCCGCGGGCGGATGCGTGAGCAGGTAGCCGCTCACGTAGCGCGCCGGCAGGTTCAGGCTGCGCAGGCATCCCAGCATCACGTGCGCCAGGTCCTGGCAGACGCCCTTGCGCAGTTCCAGCGCTTCGAGTGCCGGTGTGTTGACGTCGGTGGCGGCGGTGGCGTATTCGAAGTCGGCGTGGATGCGCCCCATCAGGTCACGCGCGGCGTCCAGCAGCGGCCGGCCTTCGGGGAAGCTTGCTTGCGCGTAATTCGCGAAGGCGCTGTCGCGCGGCACGTAGGGCGAGGAGAAGACGAATTCGCTGGCGGCGTCGTACTGGCTGCCGCGGCGGTAGCGCATGCGCTCCGCCACTTCTTCCCAGGGCAAGCTCTTTTCGGGTTGCTGCGGCGGCGAGGTGGAGACCAGGCTTTCCGCCTTCACGCACAAGGCCTCGTGGCCGAACTGCAGGCTGAAGAAGGTGCGCGTGTTGCCGTAGACGTCGACCGATTCGTTCTGCTGCCCGGGGATCGGGTCCACCGTCAGCCGGTGGCTCAGCAATCGCTGCGTCGCCGTGTCGAGCGGCTTGAGGTGGGCCATGTGCCGCGCGGTGCGCACCATGGGCACGTAGTCGAAAGCGGTTTCGTGCAGCAGGTGCAACAGCATGGCGTGCTCAGGCGCCCAGGCTGTGCCGCCCGCCCGCATGGGCGAAGTAGCGCGCCGTGAGGTCGTCGGAAAGCCGGAAGGAAGCGTCCACGCATTGCTGCAGCAGTTCGAGCAGGTGCGCGTGCCGGCCAGCGGCGTCGCGCTCGCACAAGGCCTCCAGGCTCCAGCGCTCGGGGTCCGGTACCGGCATCGCCATCACGGGCATCACCCCGGGCGGGGAGCCGGCCAGCTTGGCCAGCCGGCCGCGCAGGGTCTGGGCCACCCACCCCAGTGAGCGCGGGTTGTCGCGGTCCATCACGAGCAGGTCGAGCAGGGCCGTGACGTCGTGCCGCTGCTGGTACTGCGAGTGGAAGGTGATGGTGCTGTCGAACAGGGCCACCACCGCTTCGAAGCCGCCCTCGTCGAGCACCGCGTCGGTCTCGAACGCGGTCAGCAGCGCCTGCGCCAGGAAGCCCATTCGCTCCAGGTGGCGGCCGGTGGACAACAGCCGCCAGCCGTCGTCGCGGGTCATGCGGTCGGTCTGTGCGCCGGTCATGGCCGCCGTGTGCCCGGAGAGTACTTCCAGCACCCGCAGCGCGTCCAGCGAGGAGTACTCGCCTTCGTTCACGCAGGCGGCGCAGCCGGCGCGGAATTCCTGCTCGGCGCGCACGACCAGGTTCCATTGTTCCTGCGACAGGCGCTCACGCACGGCCGCCGCGGCCGAACGCACCGCGCACAGGTTGAAGCCGACGCTGCAGGCCTTGGCGTGATCGCCCAGCGCCGCGATCAGCGAGCGTTCGAACACCCGGCGCGCCTGGGTCGCCGCCGGCACCGCCGTCAGCACCAGCGCGTTGGCCACCGACACTTCGCTCAGCCAGGCCATCAGCGGCTGCGAGGACTGGTCTTCGCCATTGAGGCAGTCGATCGCCAGCCGCGCCAGCCGGGCCGTGTTCTCGGTGCGCTCGGTGTACCGGCCCAGCCAGAACAGGTTCTCGGCCGCGCGGCTGGTGACGGTGCGGCTGCGGTGCGGTGTATCGACGGCGGGGTGATCGTGGTGCAGCAGGCTGGTGGCATCGACCTCGCCTTCGGTCAGCACCCAGGTGTCCGCGCTGCTGCCGCCGCGCTGCATCGAGGCGATCTCGAGCTCGTCGCCGGCCAGCCGGGTCAGTCCTCCGGGCAGCACGCGCCAGCCGTTGGCGCCGTCGGACACGGCGAAGACGCGCACCAGCAGGGAGCGCGGCACGATGCGGTGGCCGGAGCCGACGCTCTTCCACGTGGGCATCTGCGACAGCGGCACGTAGCCCTGGACGGTGTGCTGCTCGGGCTCGCGCACGATGCGGCCGGCCCATTCATCGAGCTGCCGCCGCGACAGGTCCTTGCCCAGCACGTCTGCCGCGCCGGACTCGCCATAGGTCGACTTGATGACACTGTCCCTCAGGTGCGGCAGGGCCGACAGCATGGACGCGCGCTCGCCGCACCACCAGGTGGCCAGCGCCGGCAGGCGCAGTTCCTCGCCCAGCAGGTGACGGCTCAGGGCCGGCAGGAAACCGAGCAGGGCGGTGGATTCGAGGAAGCCCGAGCCGGGCGCGTTCGCCACCAGCACGTTGCCGGCGCGGATCGCCTGCAGCAGGCCGGGCACGCCCAGGTGCGAATCGGCGCGCAGTTCCAGCGGGTCGAGGAACTCGTCGTCGAGCCGCTTGAGCACGCCGTGCACCGGCTCGAGGCCGCGCAGGGTCTTGAGGTAGAGCCGGTCGCCGCGCACCGTGAGGTCGCTGCCTTCGACCAGCGTCAGCCCGAGGTAGCGCGCCAGGTAGGCGTGCTCGAAGTAGGTTTCGTTGTAGGGCCCCGGCGTCAGCAGCACGATGCGCGGTTCGGCGCCGCCGGTGGGGCACATCGCCGTCATGCTTTCCAGCAGCCCGCGGTAGGTGGCGGCCAGGCGCTGCACCTTCATGTCGCGGAAGGCTTCGGGGAACTGCCGCGAGATGATCAGGCGGTTTTCCAGCAGGTAGCCGAGGCCCGATGGCGCCTGGGTGCGCTGCGTCACGACCCACCAGGCGCCCGCCGGGTCACGCGCCAGGTCGAAGGCGGCGATGTGCAGCCGGCGGCCGCCCGCGGCGCGCACACCGTGCATGGGGCGCAGGTAGCCGGGGTGGCCTTGCACGAGCGCCGGCGGCAGCAGGCTCCTGGCCAGCAGCTTCTGCTCGCCATAGACGTCGTCGAGGATCGCTTCGAGCAGGCGCACCCGTTGCAGCACGCCGGCTTCGATCTTCTGCCAGTCGCCCGGGCCGATGATCAGCGGAAACAGGTCGAGCGACCAGGGCCGCTGCGGACCGCCGGCGTCCGCGTAGACGTTGTAGGTGACGCCGTTGTCGCGCACCTGCCGCTGCAGGTTGGTGGTGCGGCGGTTCAGGTCGTCGAAGCCCTCGCGCCCGAGGTGCTCGTAGAAGCGGCCCCATTGGCTGGTGGGGAGGGCGTGCGCATCCACCACCGGCGGCTGCGCCCCGCTGGCGGCTGGCGGCGGCCGCGCCGAGACGCCGCCGCGCAGTTCGTCGTAGTGCCCCGGGGCCGCGCAAGGCGCCAATGCCGCGGCCAGCGCCGCGGGCGTTTCCTCGGGCTGCGCGTCGAACAGCGAATCGATGGGGCGGTCCACCGGGCGATTGTCCATCGCGCTTCAGCGCCGGCCCACGCACTTGTTGTGCGCGGGCGACGAGGGCATCCGGCTGCGGAGCCTGCCAGGAGCCCAGACTCCTAGCGCCGCAGGTCCAGCGTGAAGGGAAACTCCCGGCTGCCGGGCACATTGATGGACGCCGGTGGAATGTGCAGGCGGCCCGCGGTGTGACCCATGCGGAAGAAGCGCGCCAGCCGCCGGCTTTCGGCCTCGTACGCGTTCACCGGGAAGGTCACGTAGTTGCGGCCACCCGGGTGCGCCACGTGGTACTGGCAACCGGCGATGGACCGGTTCATCCAGGTGTCCACGATGTCGAACGTGAGCGGCGCGTGCGCCGCAATGGTGGGATGCAGCGCCGACGGCGGCTGCCAGGCCTTGTAGCGCACGCCGGACACGAACTCGCCTTGGGTGCCGGTGGACTGCATCGGCAGCGGCTTGCCGTTGACCGTCACGACGTAGCGGCTCTCGTTCATGCCCGTGATCTTCACCTCGATGCGTTCGAGCGAGGAGTCGACGTAGCGCACAGTGCCGCCCGCCGCGCCTTCCTCGCCCATCACGTGCCAGGGCTCCAGCGCGTTGCGCAGCGTCATCTCCATGCCCAAGGCCTGCAGGTCGCCGGCGATCGGGAAGCGGAACTCGAAGTGCGGCGCGAACCACGACGGGTCGAAGCCGAAGCCGGCCTGCTGCATTTCAGCCAGCACGTCCTGCAGGTCCATCCAGATGAAGGTGGGCAGCAGCCAGCGGTCGTGCAGCTCGGTGCCCCAGCGGGTGACCGGCGCGCGATAGCTTTCCTTCCAGAAGCGCGCCACGAGCGCGCGCAGCAGCAGCTGCTGGACGACGCTCATGCGGGCATGGGGCGGCATCTCGAAGGCGCGCAGCTCCAGCAATCCGAGCCGGCCGGTGGCGTTGTCGGGCGAGTACATCTTGTCGATGCAGAACTCGCTGCGGTGGGTGTTGCCGGTCACGTCGACCAGGATGTTGCGCAGCGTGCGGTCCACCAGCCATGGCGGCATCGCCTGGCCGTAGACCTGGCGGTTGCGATCGATCTCCTTGAGCGCGATCTCCAGCTCGTACAGCTGGTCGTTGCGTGCTTCGTCGACCCGCGGCGCCTGGCTGGTCGGGCCGACGAACATGCCGCTGAACAGGTAGCTGAGGCTGGGGTGGTTGTGCCAGTAGAGCAGCAGGCTCGCCAGCACCTCGGGCCGGCGCAGGAAAGGCGAATCCGCCGGCGTCGCGCCGCCCAGCACGAAATGGTTGCCGCCGCCGGTGCCCGTGTGGCGGCCGTCGGTCATGAACTTTTCCGCCGACAGCCGCGTCTGGAACGCCGCGTCGTAGAGGAATTCGGTGCGCTCGACCAGCTCGCGCCAGTTGTGCGCCGGATGGATGTTCACCTCGATCACGCCCGGGTCCGGCGTCACCTGCAGCACTTTCAGGCGCGGATCGCGCGGCGGCGGATAGCCTTCGATCACGATCTTCACGCCCTGGTCTTCGGCCGTGGCTTCGATCGCCGCCAGCAGCTCCAGGTAGTCCTCCAGCCGCGCCAGCGGCGGCATGAAGACGTAGAGCAGCCCGCTCTTGCCGCCGTGCTCGCGCTCCGCCTTCGGGCCGTTGGCGCGTTGCGGATCACGTACCTCGACGCACATCGCGGTGCGGGTGATGCCGTAAGCCGACTGGTGCCGGCCGGGCGGCTGGGTCAATTCCTCGGGCTCCGGCTGCGCGTGGCCCGCGCCCATGCCACCGCGGGCGAGCGCGCGGGCGGCGGCCTCTTCGCCCATGCCGGCGCTGGCGCCCGTGGGCTGCTGTAAGCGGCGCGGCGCTTCGCCGGCCTGCTCCGCCGGCCCTTGCTCATAGCGGCCGCGCATCACGTCGTACGCGGGCAGCGGTGCGGTCGGTGACATCGGGTCCTGTTCGACCAGATAGGGATAGTCGGCCTTGCTGACCCACGGCAGGCTGTCGAGGGGCAGCCGGTAGCCCATCGGCGAGTCACCAGGGATCAGGTACATGCGGTCGTCGCGCAGGAACCAGGGCCCGGTCTTCCAGCCGGGGCCGCTCAGCACGGGGGCCTCGGGATCGCGCGGTTCGATCGGCAAGGCATAGCCGACCACGCTGTCGAGCTTTTGTTCGAACACGCGGCGCAGGCGCGCGCGTTCCAGTTCGTCGTCCAGCCGGGTGTCGAACGGGTCGACATTCACCGGCAGCCGCCGTTCGCGCCACAGGTAATAGAAGACGTCCTCGTAGCCGGGCTGGATGTACTTGTCGGTCAGACCGAGCCGGCCGGTCAGCCCCTGCATGAAGCGATGCGCGTCCTGCGAGGTGTAGTGCGCCGGCACGCGCTCGTCGGCGAAGATCGCCGGGTTGCGCCAGATCGGCTGGCCGTCGGCGCGCCAGCAGATCGACAGCGCCCAGCGTGGCAACTGCTCGCCCGGGTACCACTTGCCCTGCCCGAAGTGCAGGAATCCGCCCTCGCCATACCGGGCGCGCAACCGGTGCACCAGTTCGGTGGCATAGCCGCGCTTGGTCGGACCCAGCGCGTCGGTGTTCCATTCGGCCGCGTCGCGGTCCGCCACGGCCACGAAGGTCGGCTCGCCGCCCATCGTCAGCCGGACGTCACCCGCTTCGAGCTGCAGGTCCACCTTGTCGCCCAGGGCCAGCACCTTGGCCCACTGCTCCTCGCTGTACGGCAGGGTCACGCGCGGCGATTGGTAGATGCGCGAGACCTGCATGTGGTGGCTGAACTCCACCTCGGCGTCGTCGACCATGCCTTCGATGGGCGCGGCGCCGGAAGGCTGCGGCGTGCAGGCCAGCGGGATGTGGCCCTCGCCAGCCAGCAGTCCGGACGTGGGATCGAGGCCGATCCAGCCGGCACCGGGCAGGTAGACCTCGCACCAGGCATGCAGGTCGGTGAAGTCGATCTCGGTGCCGCTGGGGCCGTCGAGCGCCTTGACGTCGGATTTGAGCTGGATCAGGTAACCGGAGACGAAGCGCGCGGCCAGGCCCAGGCGGCGCAGCAGCTGCACCAGCAGCCAGCCGGAGTCGCGGCAGGAGCCGCTGGCCAGTTGCAGCGTTTGCTCGGGCGTCTGCACGCCGGGCTCCATGCGGATCAGGTAGCGGACATCGGCCTGCACCTGCTGGTTCAGCGCCACCAGGAAGTCGATCGTCGGCCGCGGCTTGCGGTCGATCTTCTCGAGGTACGCCGCCACCAGCGGCGTCAGCGGCTCGCAGTGCAGGTAGGGGACGAGTTCCTCGGCGACGCCGGGGTCGTACCTGAAAGGGAAGTTGTCGGCGCTGGGCTCCAGGAAGAAGTCGAACGGGTTGTAGACCGCCATCTCCACCACGAGGTCGACGGTCACCTTGAACTGGGTGGCCGGTTCGGGGAACACCAGGCGGGCCTGGAAGTTGGCGAACGGGTCCTGCTGCCAGTTGATGAAGTGGTTCGTTGGCTCCACGCGCAGCGAATAGGAAATGATCTTGCTGCGGCAGTGGGGCGCCGGCCGCAGGCGCACCACCTGTGGCCCCAGGTTCACCGGCCGGTCGTATTTGTAGTGGGTGACGTGGTTCAGTGCGGCATGGATGGACATAAGCAGGTAATCGTAGCAATTGGCAGGCGATCGGGGAGGGCGCAAGCCCGCCCGTCGGCACCACGGACCGGCTGGCGGCCCGGCTCCTGCGGCCTCGAGCTCGTCTGTAACGGTGCGGTGTTGCATCCGCGCCGCCAACTTGCAACGGCTGGGGCTGCCGTGAAATAAGTGACGGCCCGCGCCTTGTGAGTCAAGATAGTGCTCAGGTATGCTGTAACTAAATGCGACAACTCCTCGAAACTCGTTCACCCGCCGAAGCGCCAGCCGCGCAGCGCGGGGGCGATTTCGCGCAGTCCTCGCAGCTGAACTCGACCATGGACCCCGGCGTGGCCGAGCTCGGGACGACGGTGGCCACCTTCATGTATGCGCGGCTGCACAACTTCACCGCCGCGTGCAATGCCATGGGGCCGGACGACGCCGCCGCGTTCGTCAACGAAGTGCGCAGGATGCTGACGGAAGCAGTGCTCAAGCTGGGCGGCGAGGTCGCGCAGCGCCGGCCCGACTCGATCCTGGCGGTGTTCAGCAACAAGCACGACGACCGCAAGCCGAACCACGCGCAGCGCGGGCTGCATGCCGCGATCCTCGCCACGCACGAAGCCGTTCAACTCGCCCAGGGCATCGCGGTCAAGCCGGAGTTTTCGGGCTTGCCCACCCTGACCCTGGCCTGCGGCGTTCACCTGGGAGTCGCCGAGTTGTCCCGGCGAGGCAACGCGGGCAGCGGCAAGGTCCACGCGGTCGGCGAAGCCGTCGAGGTCGCCCGCCTGCTCGAAGTGACCGCCATGGACCTGAACTGGAGCGTGGCTGCTTCTGCCGCGACGCGGCTGGCGTCCGCCGGTCGCGCCGAGGGCGGCCGGATCGGCTCCGTCGCCTTGCCCGACAGCAGCTTCATCGACGTCGTCGAAATCACCGGATTGGTGCCCCGCAGGAAGTCCAGCACCCCCGCGCGCGTCTTCGAGTTGCTGCGCGAGGCACTGCAGGCGAACACCCACGCGCGCCGGCGCAGCGCCAACGCGCCGGCCAACCCGTCGCCCGCCTCCACCACCACCCACTTCCTGATCGAGGGTTACCGCGTCGTGCGCAAGATCGGCGAAGGCGGCATGGCTTCCATCTTCCTCGCGCAATCCGCCGAAGGCGGACCGCCGCAGGTGCTCAAGGTCATGCGCATGGACAAGGCCGGCGAGGCCGACGGCCTGCAGCGCTTCATCCAGGAGTACGCGCTGCTGGCGCAGGTGCAGCATCCGAACGTCGCCCGCATCTTCCGCCAGGACTTCTCGGTCGCCCACGCCTACATCGCGATGGAGTACTTCCCGAACGGCGACCTGCGCGCGCGCATGAAGGCAGGTCCGGTCGATCCCGAGACCGCCATCGCCTATGTCAGGCAGACCGCGGCAGGCCTGGGCGCCATCCACTCGGTGGGCATCGTCCACCGCGACCTCAAGCCCGACAACCTGATGCTGCGGCAGGACGGCACGCTGGCGCTGGCCGACTTCGGCGTGGCCAAGCAGGTGTCGATGAAGATCACGGACACCGGGGACGGCGACATCGTCGGCACCCCGTACTACCTCAGCCCCGAGCAGGCCACCGGGCAGGTGGTGGATGCGCGCTGCGACATCTACAGCCTGGGCGTGCTCGCCTTCGAGCTGCTCACCGGACGCAAGCCCTACCACGCCAGCTCCGCCCAGGAGCTGCTGAACATGCACATCCACGCGCCCGTGCCGCTGCTGCCGCCGGAGCACCAGCACCTGCAGGCGCTGATGGAAAACATGATGGCCAAGGACCGCGAGCTGCGCTACCCGTCGGCGCAGCACCTCCTCGACGACCTGGCGCTGATGGGTGTGTGATGCTGGCGGCCGCGGTGCAACCTGCTTTCGGCCCCGGCTATCGCATGCTGCGCCTGGTCGGTGCCGGTCGCCGTTCGACTGCGTGGCTGGCGGCGGACCTCGCCCG
>JAQGMY010000110.1 GCA_028292105.1 Ramlibacter sp. | reverse complement strand
GCCAACAACATTGCCTCGATCTCGTCCAGCACGGGCACGCTCTGTAGCTGACGCCGTCGCCCCAGTTCGATTGCATCGACGCCTTCCCGCCTGGCCTGCGCCTCCACTTCGTACAGCTTGCCAATGGAAGCGATGAATCGCGCGGGCAACTGACCAGGCCCGCGCTGCTCCTTGGGCAATGCCTGCAGGGCGTCATGGAAGTACCGTCGGCAATGCGTCCAACATGCCAGCTGTGTGAGCTGGTGCGTCTGGGCGACCGTGTCGTAGACCTCCTAGCCGTCCGTCATCAGTACCGTGCCCTCGCGGATGCCAGCGTATAGAGCCATCGCCGTCTTCGTCGAGCGGCTGGGCGCGTAAGTGAACAGACGAATCGGTGGTCCCGTGCCGTCTCTGCCGGAACCATTCGTCATCTGCGCCCACACGTAGCTCTTGGCTGTGCGCTGCGTCCGGGCTCCTTAAGCACCTGTAATTCGGTCTCGTCACCGAACACCAGGGGCGCATCCAGCAGTTAGTTCATGCGCCCCGGCAGCTTCACGGCTCCGGGGCGTTTCTACAACGAGACGCTTGCAACCGTCGCACCCGGGTCCGGCTGCTTGGCACGCGCCCGTCCGCAGTCGCGTTCAAGACGCAGTCCTACACCGCTGTCTCAGCATCAGGTTATGGTCATGGTCGAGCAGGACATCACCCTGCCGAAAGTAGCTCATGCGCCAATCCCGCTTTTCCCTTGCCCTCGCCGCCGCAGCACTTGCCTGCGCATTCTCCGCATCGCCGGTGTTCGCGAAGGACCACCACGACGGCAAGCACGAAGACAAGGAAGTGAGGAAGGCCGAGAAGCACCGCGAGAAAGCGGAAAAGAAGGCCGAGAAGCGCGAGCGGCAGGAAATCCGCCACGGCGCCTATTTCAATGACCAGCAGCGCGAAGCGGCACGCCGCTACTACGCGCAGCAGTACGGCCACGGGCGATGCCCGCCGGGCTTGGCGAAGAAGAACAACGGCTGCGTGCCCCCCGGCCAGGCGCGATGGGCGGTTGGCCAGCCGCTGCCGCGCAATGTCACCGTGTACAGCGTGCCGCAGCCGGTGCTGGTGCAATTGCCGCCAGCGCCTTACGGCTATCGCTATGCCCGAATCGGCGGTGACATCGTGCTGGTGCAGCAACAGAACAACCTCATCGTCGATATCATCGTGGGCCTGCTGGGCTGATGCCACCAGGCAGCTAAAAACAAGACCTCATGAGGCAGCGCAAGAGAACAGAATCTGCGCTGTCGCCGACGACGAAAGATGAAATTAATCAAGAACGGTAACGGCGTTCAGGCTTTCTGGGCCGAGCTGAGACCGTGCGATCACCTGGTCGAAATGTACGAGGCCGAAGCAGACTTCCTGGACTCGTTGGAGAGCTTTGTTCATAGCGGCCTCGTCGCTGGTGAAAGCATCGTGCTGATCGCGACCGACGACCATCGCCGCGCCCTCGAGCAACGTCTCGCGAAACGTGGGGTCGATCTGGTTGGCGCACGCAAAACCGACAGGCTCATCGAAGTCGATGCGGAGGAGACGCTGGCCCGGTTCCTGGTGAACGGCTGGCCCGACGAGGATCGCTTCAAGGAGGTTGTGTTCCGGTTGCTGGCCCGCGCGCACGTCAACGGCACCAAGGTTCGGGCGTTCGGCGAGATGGTCGCCATCCTGTGGGGCAAGAAGCTTTATGCGGCGACGGTGAGACTGGAGCACCTCTGGACGCGGTTTTGTGCCGAGGAGGGCTTTTCGCTGCTCTGCGCCTACCCTGTCAGCGGTCCAACAAGCTCACTGGGTCGTTCGATGCGTGAGATTTGCGATCTTCACAGCCATGTGATCACGAAGCACGGCGTATCTCCTGCTTAGGAGCTGTTCACGTCAGCGGCTGCGCCCCAGGCCTCCAGCGATGCAAGCGCCCCAGCACCTGAAAAGGTCCTGGGGCGTTTCGACTTTTACAGCCTCCTACTGCGCCGCCTTCGCCACGTTGCCCGCACTCGAGAACGTCGCGATCGCCTGCGCATAGCGCTGGCTTTGCTCCACCGGCCCCATGTGCGCGGCCGGACTGACGCGCACGCGGTGCGCCGACGGGATTTCCTTTTCCATGCGGTCGCTGGCGACCGGCAGGGTCGTGACGTCCTGGTCGCCCGAGATGATCAGCGTGGGCACCTGGATGCGTGCCAGCACGTCGGATCCGTCCCAGTGCAGCATGGCCAGCACGCCGCGCGCGACCACGCGCGGGGAGGATCGGTAGGCGTAGCGGGCCATCTGGTCCAGTTGCTGCCAGCTCTCGGCGCCGGCGAACGACTGCCGCGCCAGCTGCAGGTGGGCGAGACCGCTTTGATAGGCCAGCCAGCCGAGACCGCGAAACACCGGCGACGCCCAGATGACCACGTGGAGTGCGGGCTCCAGCACCGGGTGCTGCAGCTTGCGCGAGCGCTCCGCGTTCTTCTTGGTCTCCACCGGGTTGGTATAGGTGGTGTTGGCCTGGACGATCGCCTGCACCT
Organism: Ramlibacter sp.; assembly: GCA_028292105.1. Lineage (GTDB taxonomy): Bacteria > Pseudomonadota > Gammaproteobacteria > Burkholderiales > Burkholderiaceae_C > Ramlibacter. The sequence goes on along the minus strand of JAQGMY010000110.1, from coordinate 11,685 downwards.
GGCTGCCCAGGCGCTCGGGGTGCTGGCGCGCGTATTCCAGGTTGAGCATGCCGCCGATGCTGTGGCCCACCAGCGTGACAGGCCCGTCCTTGACGCTGGCGACCACGGAGTCGAGGTCGGCGGCCATCTTGGCCATCGTGTATTCGCCGGTGGCCGGGGTCGACGCGCCGAGGCCGGGCAGGTCCCACGTGACCACGCGCGTGCCCTGGGGCAGCGACCGCATGATCCAGGACCACTCGTGTTGGTCAGCCCCCCAGCCGTGGGTGAAAAGGAGCGCCGGTCCTTGCGCCGGCCCGTACCGGGTGACGGCCAATTGCGCGCCACTCGCGCCCGGGACCACGCTGGCCGCGCCGCCGGGCAGCCCGCGGTCGCCGTCACCACTGCCGCTGCCAGGGAAGAACGGAATGAGCAGGAACTTGCCCAGGAAAACCCACAGCAGCATGACGAGTGGGATCAGCACGGCCAGCGCGTGCCGGCGGCCGCGCGGCGCGACAAGGGTGGAGTCCCGTGTGGTCACGCGGGTCGCGCCGTCGACATGTCGGGCGCCCACGATCACGGTCCGCGGCCGTGCTGCGCGATACAACAGGTACAAGGCGGCGGCCAGTACGCCGGCGGCACCGAGTCCGAGCAAGTACAGGAAGAGAAGCTGAGCGGGATGGGCGGCCATGTTCGGTCGGTGCGTAGATTGGATGTGGAAGGCCCGAATCATTCAGGGGCCGACTTGCCGGCCCTGTGGGCGCGCAGCCGCAGCTTGCGTGGGCGTGAGATTGCGGCGTGTCGGACCGCGCCTACGTCCTGCTTTGTCGGACAGCGTACAGAAAAGCATCGCGGTTCTGAAGAAAATGCAGCTCTTCAGTCGCAGGAAAACGTGAACGGGAACATGTCAATGTCGCAACCTCAAGGCCAGCGCTCCGGCGAGGGGACTTCCGGCTTGTGGAACCATATCCGGGAGGACGACGAGCGCAAGGCCAAGGAGCCCGATCGCCGCTCGAACGACGACGCGCGGCAGCAGTACAGCCGCGACGGCGAGCAGCAGCAGTCGCAGGCTCCGGGCTGATCAGCCCGGCTGGCTCAGTTCCAGCGTCACCGTGGGGATGGTCTCGGCGTGGGCGATCACCTGCCGCTGCGGCAGGTAGTGCAGCAACAGGTCGGTCTCCTTCTTCACCACGCGGTAGCACTCGCAGCTGCGGCTTTCCAGCTGGGTGCGATCGAGCACCTTGATCATCCCGCGTGAGTACGAGATCGCCCCGAGCTGTTCCAGCTTCGACGCCGCCTCGGTCACGCCGGACCGGCGAACGCCGAGCATGTTGCTGATGAACTCCTGCGTCATCGTCAGGTGATTGTGCGAAAGCCTGTCCATCGACAGCAGCAGCCAGCGGCACAACTGCTGGTCGATCGAATGATGCCGGTTGCACACCGCCGTCTGGGCGACCTGGGTGATCAGCGCCTGGGTATAGCGCAACATCAGCAGCAGCAACTCGCCGTGCCGGTTGAACTCTTCCTTCACGCGGGCCCGCGGCAGGCGGTAGGCGTAGCCCGCGCTTTGCACCAACGAGCGGCTGGGCGTGCTCTCCCCGCCCATGTACAAGGTGATGCCCAGCAAGCCTTCGTTGCCCACGACGGAAATCGCCGTCGACGCTCCGTTCTCCATCAGGTACTGCATCGAGATGATGGAGTCGGTCGGGAAGTACACGTGGCGCATGGGGCGCCCGCCTTCATACATCAGCGCACGCAGCGGCAGTTCCGCCAGCTCCAGATGCGGGAACAGCCGGCCCTGGACTGCCGGTGACAAGGCGGCCAGCAGGTGATTCTGCCTCGGGCACGGGGCGGGCCCGACCGGCACGCGCCGTGGCGGGGGAGAGGGTTTCTTCGAACTCACGGCGCGGAGTTTAAGCCGTGCATGGCCAGTGCAGAGCCAGGCCTCCGCTAGACTCGCCGCGACATGTTTCTCCTCATCGAAGCGCTGATCGGCGCTGCTGCCTTCGCGGGGCTCTTTGTTTCCGGCTTCGGCCTGGCCGAAAGACTGTTTTTCGGTGCGGCCTTGCTGTTGCTCGCGGCCATGCGCGACTTCCGGGCGCTGCAGGACGACCTGCACTTCGAGATGCTGTATCGCTCGCTGACTGCCGCGGCCCATGCGCTGGAGCGCTCGGGCGGCGATCCGGAAAGCTATCGCGTGGCGGAAGCGATCCGGGCGGCGGAAGCCAAGGCCTCCAAACATGGCAACGCGCTGCATCTGGACGGCGCCACGCTGCTGTTCGTGAAATACGCGTTCTGGCTCCTGGGGGGTTGGGCCGCGGCCGCGTACGTGGTGCCGCACCTCCACTGAGCGGTCCTCGCCGACACCGTGCGGTCAGGCTCTTCCAGCGAGCTCCGCCAGGTCCGACCGAACGCGCGCCAGTACCCCGAACCAATCCCCGCGCGCGCTCTGGCGATAGAGCCGAGCCGTCGGGTACCAGGGCGAGTTCGATCGTTCCAGCATCCAGCGCCAGTCGGGCACCCAGGGCACCAGGATCCATACCGGCTTGCCAAGCGCGCCCGCCAGGTGGGCGATGCTCGTGTCGACCGTGATCACGAGATCGAGCGCTTCCACCAGCGCGGCGGTCTGGGCGAAGTCCGTCAGTTCGCGCCCGGTGTCCTCGGCCTGTTCCCACGACGCCAGCGGCGCGCGATCGGCTTCGCGCACATGCGGCTGCACGGTGAAGAAGCGGCATCCCGGCACGGCCACTGACCTGAAGGTGCCCAGGTCCATCGAGCGGTTGCGATCGTTGGTGTGCGTCGGACTGCCGCTCCAGGCGATCCCCACGTTCACGGGCGGCGGGCCGAGGCGCGCGCGCCAGGCTGCCACCGCCGCCGGCTGCGCGCGCAGGTAAGGCACCTGCGCCGGGATGGTCTGCTCGCGGGTGCCCAGGAACGCGGGCAGGCTCATGAGAGGCAGATGGAAATCGGTGGCGGGGAACGGCGCACCCGGGGGCAACAGCGTGCAGTTCGCCGGGAGGTCGGGCGCGACCAGGGACTCCAGCCCATGCGCAACGTGGAGCACCACGGTGCGCGCCATGCCGGCCACTTGCGGCACGAAGCGCAGGAACTGGATGTTGTCGCCGAAACCTTGTTCGCCGTGCAGGAAGATGCTGCGCCCCTGCAGGTTCTCGCCGGTCCAGCGCGGTTGCGTCGGCTGCAGCACCTTGTCCTGGAAGGCGGGGTGGCGCTGCCGCCACTCGTGCTCGGCCCAGCCCTCGTCGAACTCGCCGCGCAGCAGGTGGCAGATGGCCAGCAGCCAATGCAGTTCGGCGTCGCCGGGGTTCGCCCGCAAGCCCGCGCGGCCTGCCAGGACTGCTTCATCCAGCCGCAGTTCGTCCGACAGCAGCGTGACCTTGCGTTCGCAGGCATCGCGGTCGCCAGGGTCCAGGCGCAGCGCTTCATCCAGCCTGGCGAGCGCCAGGTCGACGCGCCTGCCTTTTTCCCGTGTCCACTCCACCGCCTCCTCGTGCCGCTGCAACCGGTGCAGGATGCGGATCAGGTCGTCCACGGGTTCCAGGAAATCCGGCTTCGCGCCCGCCGCCGCTTCGAAGGCAAGCACTGCCGCCGGCAGTTCGCCCAGCTCGGTCCGGGCCCGCCCGAGCAAGTAGTAGGCATCGTGGACAAAGTCGTCCGATGGGCGGCGCAGCGCCAGCGCCTGCGTCAGCCTTTGCACGGCGGCGGAGAAGTCGCCCTGCTCGGTGAGCACGTAGCCGAGGTTGACGCGCAGCACGGGATCGCCGGGTTCCTGCGCGATGCCCCGTTCATAGCATCGGGCGGCTGCATCGAGGTCGCCGTCACCGAGTGCCGCGTTGCCGCGGGCGCGCCAATCGACAGCGGGCGCGGGCGCGGGCACGCCTGCGGCAACGCGCCGCCGCTCCGATCCCCAGCCTGCCAGTTTGTCGCCGAGCCAACCCATGGTGGCGCGGATTATCTCCGGCGCGCAGCGGTTGATAATGTCACCCAATGCGCAAACCTGTCGATGTCGCCGACGACGTGCTGGACAAGGTCCATTCCGTCATGCACCTGTACCGGGCGCAGCAGTACCGCGTGCGCCGCGACGAGCCGGATGCGCTGACGCACATGGAAAGCAAGGTCCTGCGCTTCTTCGCGCGGCACCCCGGCGCCACACAGAGCGAGTTGTCCGCGCATTCCGGCCGCGACAAGGGGCAACTGGCGCGGCTGATCGCCGGACTGCGTGAGCGCGAACTGCTGGAGGCGCGCGCCGACGCGGCCGACCGGCGCAGCGTGCATCTGTTCCTGAGCCCCGCCGGAGAGGCGGCAGACGATGCGCTGCGGCGGCGGGCACGGCGTCTCGCCGCCGTCGCGGTGAAGGGCTTCACGTCCGAGGAGCAGGAACTGCTCGCCGGTTTGCTCGATCGCGTCCGGGCCAACCTGGAACGGGCGGACGACACCGCCTGAGGGTTTTCGCCCATTGGTTCGCAGCGGCGCGGCCAACTTTTCTCTGCGCGCCACCGCACAGAAGGCATACTTGCGCGCAGTTCATCGATTTGTTCGTCGTCGACGGCACCCTGGACCGGGAGGCTTCCTTGGCCGATACGAGCGGGATGGGATCCATCCTGAAGCAGAACCAGCCGACCATCCTGCGCGAATGGATAGGCCTGCAGATGGCGGACAGCAGCCGCCGCAAGATCATGAACGAGACGGAGGTCGGCGAGCAGTCGCGGTCCTTCCTCTCCGCCTTGTCGCAGGCCTGCCAGACCAGCTACGACCAGGCCATGGTGGGCACCCACTGGGACGTGGTTCGCGCCAGCCTCTCGGACCTGTCGAAGAACCGCGCCCACGCCGGGTTCTCGCCCTCCGAAACCGCCACCTTCGTGTTTTCGCTCAAGGAGCCGCTGTTCACGGCGCTGCGGCACACCTACGCTGCGGATCCGCAGCGGCTGAATGTCGAGACCATGCTCGCCTCGGCCGTACTCGACAAGCTCGGACTGGTCACCATCGAGGCGCACCAGCGCGGGCGCGAGCAGGTCATCGCCAGGCAGCAGAAGGAATTGCTCGACCTGTCCACGCCGGTGATCAAGCTGTGGGAAGGCATCCTGGCCGTGCCGCTGATCGGCACCCTGGACAGCGAGCGGACGCAGACCGTGATGGGAACGCTGCTGGAAGCGATCGTCTCCAGCAACGCCACGGTGGCGATCATCGACATCACCGGCGTGCCGACGGTCGACACGATGGTGGCGCAGCACTTGCTCAAGACCGTCGCCGCGGCGCGGCTCATGGGAGCGGAATGCATCATCAGCGGGATCCGGCCGCAGATCGCGCAGACGATAGTGCACCTGGGCGTCGACCTCGGCGACGTCAAGACCAAGTCCACGCTCGCCGATGCGCTGCGCATCGCCCTGAGCAAGCGCGGGCTCGCCATCGGCGCCTCCACGGACACTTGAGCGTGGAACAGATGGATGCGCGAGGCTGAGCGCATGGACACGACCATCGAGGTGGTGGAGCAAAGCCAGGTGGGCCAGGTCCGCCGCCTGGTGGCCGAGATCGGCCACTCGCAGCAGCTGTCCGCCGCCGACCTGGGGCGCGCGGCCCTCGTCGCCACCGAGGTTTCCACCAACCTGGTCAAGTACGGCAAGAGCGGCTCCGTCACCGTCAGCCCGTTCTTCGACGAGGGCGCCGTGGGCATCCAGCTGATCGCGGTGGACCAGGGGCCCGGATTCGCCGACTTCGAGGCGGCGGCACGCGATGGCCACTCCACCGGCGGCACGCTAGGCATCGGCCTGGGCGCCATCATCCGGGCGTCGGACCTGTTCGACAGCTACACCGCCCCCGAACAAGGTTCCGCCTTCCTCGCCCGGGTCGCGCGCGGCCGCACCGCGCCGCGCGAGACGGCGGCCCGCATCGTGGTCGGCGGCCGTCGCACTTCCATGCGCGGCGAGACGGAATGCGGCGATGCCTGGGCGCATGCCAGCTGCGGCCGCTGGGAGCGGATTTGCGTGGTGGACGGCCTGGGCCACGGGCCGCTGGCCGCGGTGGCGTCCGCCGCTGCGCTGGACGTCTTCCTGGCAGCGGTCGAGGCCGATTCGCCGGAGACGATCATCCGCAACTGCCATGCCGCAATGAACGGGACCCGCGGCGCCGTGATGGGGGTCGCCGCCATCGATGTGGAGGCCGGCCGTTTCATCTTCACGGGGGTCGGCAACATCACCGGCATGGTCCATTCCGGGTTCGAAGCCAAGCACCTGATGTCCACCGAGGGCATCGTCGGCCACAACCTGCGCAGCATCCGGAACGTCGAGCGGACCTGGTCGCCCGGCGACGCGGTGGTGCTGAGCAGCGATGGGTTGTCCGGCCGCTGGAACGTCGCCAGGTACGACGGGCTGCAGCAACATCACCCGCTGCTGGTCGCTTCCGTCCTCTTTCGTGATTTCGCCCGCGACACCGACGACGCGACGGTGGTCGTCGCCAAGGACCGCCGATGAAGTACGCCATCGCCAGCCTGAGGGTCACCCGCGACAACCTGGTGGAAATCCGCGACAGCTCGCGCGCCATCGGCGAGCTGTTCGGGCTGGACAAGCTGGTTTGCACGCGCTTCATCACCGCCGTTTCCGAAATCGCGCGCAATGCCGCGCAACATGCCGTCGATGGCGCGGTGACGTTCTTCCTGGACGACGGCGCTGCCGCCGGGGGGCAGCACGTGGTGGCCGAGGTCACCGACCGCGGCCCGGGCATCCGCGACCTGCCGGCGGCAATGGCCGGTGTCGCCCACGGCCGCCGGCCGGCGGGCCAGGGGCTCGCCAGCAGCAAGCGGCTGGCGGACACGTTCTCGGTGGAGCCGGTTCCCGGCGGGGGCACCCTGGTCTCGATCGGCATGGCGCGGCCACGGGGTGCGCGCCCGCTGCGGCCCGAGGAGATCACGGGGCTGCTCGACGTGCTGTCGCGGCGCAAGACGCGCTCGCCGCTGGAGGAGGTCGAACAGCAGAACCTGGAGATGCTGCACACGCTGCAGGCGCTCAAGGACCGGCAAGGCGAGCTCGAACTGGCCGACCAGCGCAAGAACCAGTTCGTCGCGACGCTGGCGCACGAACTGCGCAATCCGCTCGGCACGCTGCAGATGACGCTGCACATCCTGCGGCACAAGCCGGAATTCCAGGCGCCGGAACTGGTGGGACACCTGGCGGTGATGTCGCGGCAGGCGCAGCAACTGCACCGGCTGGTGACGGACCTGATGGACGTGTCGCGGGTGAGCCAGGGCAAGGTGCAGCTGCACAAACAGCCGACCGACCTGAACGAGATGGTGAGCCAGGCGCTGGAGATGACGGGCGCCGCGATCAAGGCGAAGGAGCATCAGGTGGAGCTCTCGCTGTGCCCCGAGAAGCTGTGGGTGGATGCGGACGCCACCCGCATCAAGCAGGTGCTGTCCAACATCATGCACAACGCGGCGCGCTACAGCCCCGATCACGGCAGGATCGCCGTGCGCGTCAAGCGCGCCGATGCGGACGCCGTGGTGGAAGTGTCCGACAGCGGCATGGGCATCGCCCCGGACGTGCTGCCGCATGTCTTCGGCCTGTTCGTGCAGGGTTCGCACCACACCGACGGCGGGTTGGGCGTGGGGCTGGCACTCGCGCAGCGCCTGGTCCACGACCACGACGGCACCATCTCCGCGGCCAGCGGCGGGCGCGGCCGGGGCAGCCAGTTCACGGTGAAGCTGCCGCTGTGCCCGGCCCGAACCTTGGCCGAGTCACCCGCGCCTTAGCACCCGCCGAGGCCGGCGAAGGTGCTCATGGCCGCCGACCGCGTCGGCACCAGCGTGATGGAGGTCTGCGTCGCCGCTTCGGTGTCATCGAACTCCGTCATCACCAGCGCGCCGCCGGTCTCTTCGGCGAGCAGCGCATCGAGCTTTTCGTAGGTCTCCGGCGCGATCTCCACCACGCCCGGGGCGACCCGCTGCAGCGCTGCTTCTGCCAGGCCTTCCTGGGAAGCCAGCACGAAGTGCCGCAGCTCGCCGTCGACGTCGATGCCCGCGACCTTGCATCTTCCGGCGAGCACCGCCGAGCGCACCTGCAGGTCGGCGCCGATCTTCTGCAGCAGCAGCGCGGCGCGCACCGCCAGTTGCGGCTGCGAGAAACAGAGCAGGGCGCTGCGGGCGCCAACGCTCTCGCACCAGCCGCCGAAGCGGGCCGCCAGCTTGGCCAGCTCCGCCTGCCGCCAGGAGTGGCACGGCGCATCGGTGCAGACCAGCGTCAGCGTTGCCTCTTCGAAGCACACCGGTCGCGGCGTGCTGCCAAGGAACACCTCGCGCCAGAGCGCCGCTTCGTGGCGGCGCAGCAGCAGGTCGGAAAGGGCTTCCATCTGCGTGGCTTGGTCCAGGGAGGCGGGCATGGTGACGTCCTTGTTTCTTCGTTTGTTCGGGTACAGCGAGCTCGGTGCGGGGTGCCGAATGGATGTAGCGAAGTGTTACAGGACGGGTCGAGCACTACAACAAGTCAACTCTTTACGAACAACACGCGGCTTCTCATGTAACCCGCTAGTACGCAAGCGGCGGCAAAGGCGATCTCAGACCGCCAGCTTTTCCAGGGCGAAGGCAGTGAGGAAGCCGGCCACGGTGACCAGCCCGGTGTAGTCATGGGCCTCCGCGAAGGCTTCCGGGATCAGCGTGTCGGCGATCATGGCGAGAATGGCGCCCGCGGCGACGGCCATCGTCGCGGCCACCACCTCCTGCGGCACGTCGCGGAACAGCGTGTAGCCAACCAGTGCGGCGACGGCGGAAGCCAGGGCGATGCCGCCCCACACGCCCATCGCATAGCCGACACCGCGACCCGCGTTCTTCATGCCGGCGGCGGACGACAGGCCCTCGGGGATGTTCGACAGGAAGATGGCCGCCACCACCACTGCGCTGACGCCCGTGCCCTCCAGCATGCTGATGCCGATCACCATCGATTCCGGAATGCCGTCGAGGAGCGCGCCGATCGCGATGGCGACGCCGCTGCCTTCCTTGTCCTTCTCGCTGGCCTGCAGGCCCTGCGAGCGCTTGCGGTGGCGGGCGCCCCGGCGCGAGAGGTAGACGTTGGCGGCGGTGTAGACCGCGGCGCCGCCGATGAAGCCGGCGGCGGTGGAGGCGAAGCCGCCGCGCTTCCACGCGACCTCCATGAGGTCGAAGCTCACCGCGGAGACGAGGACGCCGCTGCCGAATGCCATGACCGCTGCGATCAGGCGCTGCGGCACCCGCGCGAAGAACCCGATCATCGCGCCGATCAGCAGGGCAGATCCCGCCACGCCGCCCCAGATGCCCGCCATGGCCCAGGTCGGCATCAGTCCGGTGCTCGCAAGGCGTGGGGCATGCGCCATTATGCGGAGCGCCCGCTTCCCCGGGGCGGCGCGCATGCCTACACTGCGACCATGCAAAGCACCCTGACCTGGAAGGGCGCCGGTGATGTCGAGGTGCTGGCGTTCGACATCTTCGGCACCGTCGTCGACTGGCACGGCAGCATCTCGCGCGAGATGCAGGCGCTCTACCCGCACGTCGACGGCGCCGGCTTCGCCACCGCGTGGCGCGCCGGCTACCGGCCGGCAATGGCGCGCGTGATGTCGGGCGAGCTGGGCTGGCTGCGCATCGACGACCTGCACCGCATGATCCTCGACGAGATCCTGCCGCAGTTCGGATTGCAGGCGCTCGACGAGCCGGCGCGCCGCCACCTCAACCTCGCGTGGCACCGGCTGGATCCTTGGCCCGACGCGGTGGCTGGCCTGGTGCGCCTGAAGCGCAGATACCTGATCACCACCCTTTCCAACGGCAACATCGGGCTGCTCACACACATGGCCAAGCGCGCGGGCTTGCCCTGGGACTGCATTCTTTCCGCGGAAGTCTTCCGCGCCTACAAGCCGGACCCGGCAACTTACCTGGGCGTGGCCCGTGTGTTCGACCTGGCGCCCGAGCGCGTGATGCTGGTGGCCGCGCATCACGACGACCTGGAGGGCGCCCGCCGGTGCGGGCTGCGCACGGCCTATGTCGAGCGGCCGCTGGAGTTCGGCCGCGACGCGCCCAAGGACGTCAGCCCTCGAGGCGAGAACGACCTGCACAGCCGCAGCCTGGTGGACCTGGCGGAGCAACTGGGCTGCTGAACCGGCTGTAGTCAGGTGCTGACAGTCGAGCGCGGGCGCGGACTAGGGGCCGCCGCGCGGCCTTCCTAGGGCCGGCGCGAGCGCGGCGACGCACCATCGCTGAAAAGGAGGCGCTCATGCCGGAAGACCGCACCCCCATAGACCACGGGCTGGCGCATCCCCAGCCGGAGCGGGGCCGCATCCCGCAGGCCAACCCGCAGGCGGAACTGGACGAGCGCGAACTCGTGCCGAACCAGCCTGCGTCGGAACCCAGGAAGCCCGCCGCCGGCGGCCACACCGACTTCGTGCAGCAGCCTGACTGAGGAGCCGCCATGGTGATGTTCAAGGCCAGATTCAGCCCGCTCGAAGCCGACAAGCGGGACGCCGCCGCCGGCCAGCAACAGCAACAGCAGCAACCGCCGCAACCGCAGCCGAAGGTGCCGCCGATCGAGGAGGAGCGGGGGCCGCAGAATCCGGTGCGGGAGCCCGAGCCGCTGCACGAGCCGGAGCGGGCCGAGGCGCTCTGACGCTCCGCTAGTCGCGCGTGACGCGCAGCACTTCCTCGCGCGAGGTGATGCCTTCGCGCACCAGGCGCTCGCCATCCTCCCGCATCAGGCGCATCCCCGTAGAGAGCGCGACCTGGCGGATCTCCGCTTCGCCGGCGCGGTTGTGGATCAGCGCACGGACCTTTTCATCCGCGGCCATGAGCTCGAAGATGCCGGTGCGGCCGTGATAGCCGGTGTAGCCGCAGTGCTGGCAGCCGCGCGCCACGTCTTCCACTTGCACCTTGCAGTACTCGCACAGCTTGCGCACCAGCCGCTGCGCCAGCACGCCCAGCAGGGAAGAACTCAGGAGGAAGGGCTCGACGCCCATGTCCGTCAGCCGCGTCACCGCGCTGGCCGCGTCGTTGGTGTGCAGCGTCGCCAGCACCAGGTGGCCCGTCAGCGAGGCCTGGATCGCGATCTGCGCGGTTTCGTAGTCGCGGATCTCGCCGATCATGATCACGTCCGGGTCCTGCCGCAGGATCGCGCGCAACGCCTTGGCGAAGTCGAGGTCGATCTTCGGGTTGACCTGCGTCTGGCCGATGCCGGGCAGCTCGTATTCGATCGGGTCTTCCACCGTCATGATGTTGCTGGTGGACGAGTCCAGCCGGCTCAAGGCCGCATACAGCGTGGTGGTCTTGCCGGAGCCGGTGGGGCCGGTGACCAGGATGATCCCGTGCGGCTGGCCGATCAGGCCCAGCAGGCGCTCGAGCGTGTCGCCGGTCATGCCGACCGACTCCAGGCTGATCTTGCTTTCGCTCTTGTCCAGCAGTCGCAGCACGGCGCGCTCGCCGTGGGCGCTGGGCAGCGTCGACACCCGCACGTCGACGGCGCGGGTGCCGATGCGCAGCGAGATCCGGCCGTCCTGGGGCAGGCGTTTTTCGGCGATGTCCAGTTCGGCCATGATCTTCAGGCGCGAGATCAGCGCCGCGTGCAGCGCGCGGTTGGGCTGCACCACTTCGCGCAGCGCGCCGTCGACCCGGAAGCGCACGCTGGAATGGCGCTCGTAGGGTTCGATGTGGATGTCGCTGGCGCCGTCGCGCGCCGCCTGCGTCAGCAACGC
>JAQGMY010000083.1 GCA_028292105.1 Ramlibacter sp. | reverse complement strand
TTTCTGCACCGGCGTTCCGGTTTTTGCCCGAGAGAGTCCCCGCGGATGTTGCAGACGACCTAGAATAAAGGCGTCTGCGGTGCGTGCCGGGCTTTATATTTCCTTGAACCAATGCTCTTTGAGCCCGGGCCTGGAACATCGCTTGGTGAGCGTGATCGTCTCGCGTCAGATGAACCCAACACCAAGCTGACCTAGCCCACCTGAACCCCGGTTCAGGATGCCGGTCCGGTGGCATTCGCAGACGCCTACACCCACGGGCTGCCCTTCGGCAGCCCGTTTCCTTGTCCGGGCGACAATGCCGGGGTCTATACCGCCCCCGGATACAAAAACAAGATGTCGCTGCTGGACCCCCTGCTCATCGCGGAGCTGCTTCTGATCGGCACGGTGACGGGCTTCCTCGCAGGTTTGCTGGGCATCGGCGGCGGCATGGTGATGGTGCCCTTCGTCACGATGATCCTGACTGCGCGGGGCTTTCCCGCGGAGTACACCGTGAAGATGGCCGTTGCCACCTCGCTGGCGACGATCTGCTTCACTTCGCTGTCTTCCGTGCGCGCGCACAACAAGCGCGGGGCCGTGCTGTGGCCGGTGGCGCGCGTGCTCGCGCCGGGCATCCTGGTCGGCTCGGTGGCGGGCGCGCAGCTGGCCGTCGCCTTGCCCGGCAAGATGCTGGGCATCCTGTTCGGCAGCTTCGTGGCCTTCTCCGCCACCCAGATGATCCTGGACCGAAAGCCGAAACCGACCCGCACCCTCCCCGGTCCGATACCCACCTTCGGTGTCGGGACCCTGATCGGTGTCGTCTCGGCTTTGGTGGGCGCCGGCGGCGCGTTCATCTCGGTGCCCTTCATGACCTGGTGCAACGTCAAGATCCACCAGGCGGTGGGCACGTCGTCGGCACTCGGTTTCCCGATCGCGCTGGCCGGCACCGCCGGCTACATCTGGGCCGGCCGGGACATGCCGCCGATGCCGCCCGGCTCCATCGGTTACCTTTACCTTCCCGGCCTGGTGTGCATCTCGCTGGCCAGCATGCTGCTGGCGCCGCTGGGCGCGCGGACTGCGCACCGCATGGACACCCGGCCGCTGCGCAAGCTGTTCGCGCTGGTCCTGTACGGGCTGGCCACGTACTTCCTGCTGCTGCGGTGACGCGGCGCATCACGACACGAGATCGACCATGAGAATCGCATTCATCGGCCAACAGGAATTCGGCAAGCAGGTGCTGGAGGCGTTCCTCGCCCGCGGCGACGAGGTGGCGGGCGTTTTCTGCGAACCGGAAAAGGCCGGGGCCAAGGCCGACGTGCTGCGTGAGGCGGCGCAGTCGCGTGGCCTCACCGTCTACCAGTTCAGCAGCCTGCGCAGCAGCTATGCGGAACAGGCGATGCGCGAGCTGAAAGCGGACATCGGCGTGATGGCGTACGTGACCCAGTTCGCACCGCAGTCCTTCGTCAACATCCCGCGCCTCGGCACCATCCAGTTCCATCCCTCGCTGCTGCCGCGCCACCGCGGGCCGTCTTCGATCAGCTGGCCGATCTCGCAAGGCGCGACGCAGACCGGCGTCACGATCTTCCGGCCCACCGACGGCCTGGACGAAGGCCCGGTGATCCTGCAGAAATCCTGCCAGATCGGGCCCGACGAAACGCTGGGCGAGCTGTACTTCAACAAGCTCTTTCCCATGGGCATCTCCGGGCTGCTGGAAGCGGCCGACATGGTGGTGGCCGGCCAGCATGAAGAGCGCGTGCAGGACGAGTCGCAAGCCAGCTACGAGGGCTGGTTCCGCGACGAGGAGGCGCAGATCCACTGGCACCAGCACGTCGACCAGGTCTACGACCTGATCCGCGCCTGCAACCCGGCGCCCGGCGCCTGGACGATGCTCGATGGCGTGCGCACCTGGCTGTACGACGTGAGGAGGCATCCGGTGCGGACCTTCGGCGAAGTGCGCGGCAAGCCCGGCGAGATCGCCAGGGTCACGGACACGTCGATCTTCATCAACGCGCAAGGCGGCCGCATCGAAGTGCTGCGGCTGCGGGCCGAGGGCGGCAAGAAGATGAAAGCGGGGGAATACGCGCAGCAGGCCGGGTTGATCGCGGCCAGCTGAGGAGAAACCAGACAACCGGACGCAGAGGTTTCGCAGAGAACGCAAAGCGAGAACGAGAACTTCAGGAGTTCTTCTGGATTCCCTTTGCGACTTCCGCGAAACCTCTGCGTCGTCCGCGTCCGGCACCCGTTCCCGCATTCAGCGCGCTCTCGATCAACCCCGCCCCCTCGGACAGCAGGAAGGCCTTGAAGGCCTGCGCCACCGGCGGCAGGCGCTTGGTCTGGCGGTGGACCACGTACCAGTTCAGCATGCGGGGAAAGCCCTGCACGTCCAGCACCGCGATGCTGCGCGCGTGCAGCTCGCGGCTGATGGTGTGCGCTGACAGGAAGCCGACGCCCATCCCCGCGATCACGGCCTGCTTGATGGTCTCGGTGCTCTTGATCTCCATGGCGATGTTCAGGTCCGCCAACCGTTCACCGAAGGCTTCCTGCATCGAGTTCCAGGTGTCCGAGCCCTTTTCGCGCACCACGAAGGGCTCGCGTGCGATGCGCGTGACCGGGATGCGCTTGCGGCCGGCCAGGGGATGGGACGGCGCCGCCACGATCACATAGGGGTGCGGCGCGAAGGGCTCCGCCACCGTGTCGGCATCTTCCGGCGGCCGCACCATCACGGCCAGGTCGGTCTGGTTCGCATCGAGCTGGGCCAGCAGTTCCTCGCGGTTGCAAACGCCGAAGTTCAGCGTCACCCCGGGATGCCGCTGCGCGAAATCCACCAGCAGGCGCGGAAAGAAGTAATCCCCGGCGCTGATCACCGAGACGTTCAGCTGCCCGCCGGAGACGCCCTTGAACTGGGCCATCGCCTCTTCGGCCTCCTTGAACTTCTGGATGATCTCGCGGCTGGACTGCAGCATCTGCACCCCCGCCGGTGTCAGGTGGATCTTCTTGCCGAGCTGCTCGAACAGCGGCAGCCCCGCGTGCTCCTCGAGCTTGCGCACCTGCGTCGACACCGCCGGCTGCGTCTGGTGCAGCTCCTCGGCGGCGCGTGAAAAGCTGCGATGGCGGGCCACCGCCTCGAACACCTTCAACTGCCGCAGGGTCGCGTTGCGCATGCGGATGACTATAGGTGATCGTGAATGCAAACCATCAAATACTTTGACTGTCATTTATCGTTTGCCCCGCCTAGAGTTCACCGATCCCACAGCACCTCAAGGAGTGCCCCATGCAGCAATCCCACCCCGGCACCAGCGAATCGCTTAAGCCATCTCCCTACACCGCAGCCTTCGAGGAACTCGGACTCAGCTGGGAATGGGATCCCGCCACGCACGGCGCCGGCCGCGAAGGCTTGCGCGCCTATCTGCAGCGCGAGCGGCCGCACCTGCTGCGCGCCTACGAGGCCGACTTCCTGATCGAAGCAGTGGAATCCACCCGGGCGCGGCTCGAACGCGGGCGCTGAAAAGCCCACGTAAAGAGCACCCCGGGACAAACCCTGAACGGCCTGCTGAATTTCGCAAACTTGACCGCCGTCAAGTGTTTCGAAAGCGGATCGTCGCAGCATGCGTTGCGGCTTCGAGGTGACCCGATCGACAACAGATCGTGCACGCGAGGCAACCAACGTGGAGACAAACGCGATGACCCAATCAACGACCCCCAGGACCGTAGTGTCGGCAGCCGCGGCGGCTGCCTTCGCCGCTGCCACCCTCCTCGCGGCGCCCGCCGCGCAGGCCGCGTGGGAACCGACCAAGCCCGTGGAATTCGTGGTGCCCGCCGGCACCGGCGGCGGCGCCGACCAGATGGCGCGCCTCATCCAGGGCATCGTCGTCAAGCACACCCTGATGAAGCAGCCACTGGTGGTGGTGAACAAGTCGGGCGGCGCCGGCGCGGAAGGCTTCCTCGAAGTGAAGGGCGCCAAGGGCGACCCGCACAAGATCGTGGTGACGCTGTCCAACCTGTTCACCACGCCGCTGGCGACCGGGGTGCCCTTCAGCTGGCGCGACATGACCCCCGTGTCCATGATGGCGCTCGACAACTTCGTCCTGTGGGTCAACGCGGAATCCCCGTACAAGAGCGCCAAGGAGTACCTCGACGCGGTCAAGGCGGGCGGACCCAACAAGTTCAAGATGGGCGGCACCGGCTCCAAGCAGGAAGACCAGATCCTCACCGTCGGCATCGAGAAGGCCACCGGCGCCAAGTTCACCTACATCCCGTTCAAGGGGGGCGGCGAAGTCGCGGTGCAGCTGGTGGGCAAGCACATCGACTCCACCGTCAACAACCCGATCGAAGCCGTCGCCCAGTGGCGCGCCAACCAGCTGCGCGCGCTGTGCGTGTTCGACGACAAGCGCATGCCCTATCCCGCCAAGATCACGGCGACGCAGTCCTGGCAGGACGTGCCCACCTGCAAGGAAGCAGGCGTGCCCACCACCTACACCATGCTGCGCGGCATCTTCATGCCCGCCGGCGTGAGCAAGGACCAGACGGCCTTTTACGTCGAACTGCTCAAGAAGGTGCGCGCCACGCCGGAGTGGAAGGACTACATGGAGAAAGGCGCCTTCAACCAGACCTCCATGGACGGCGAGAACTTCAACAAGTGGCTGGGCAGCGCCGAACAGCAGCACCGTGACCTGATGAAGGCCGCCGGCTTCCTGGCCCAGTGAGCCGCGAGAGCAGCGGCATGCAAACGCAGCACGAACCCGGCGCCGCCGAGCGCCGGGGCGTCCCCACCTTCGTCGTGGAAGCAGTGGTCGCCCTGCTGGTGCTGGCCCTGGGGCTCACGGTCCTGTACGGCAGCCGCAAGCTCGGCTCCGGCTGGACCAGCGACGGCCCCGGCTCGGGCTACTTCCCGTTCTACATCGGCATCATCCTGTGCATCGCGGCGGTCGGCATCCTGTACCAGTCGCTGCTGGGCAAGAAGCGCAACACCGAGATCTTCGTCGACGGCGAACAGATCCGCCGCGTCCTGATCGTGCTGCTGCCGGCGCTCGTCTATGTGGGCGCCATCCAGCTGGTGGGCCTGTACATCGCGTCGGTGGTGTACATCGCCGGCTTCATGATCCTGCTGGGCAAGTTCAGCCCGACCAAGAGCATCGTCACGGCGCTGGTGGTGGGCGTGCTGTTCTTCCTGATGTTCGAGGTGTGGTTCAAGGTGCCGCTCGCCAAGGGCGCGCTCGATCCGCTCGCCTTCCTCGGTTACTGAACCCACGGACACCACGACATGACCGAACTCAGTGCCCTGTTCCACGGCTTCAGCGTCATCCTGACGCCGATGAACATGCTCCTCATGCTGGTGGGGATCACGCTCGGCGTCCTCATCGGTGTGCTGCCGGGACTCGGCGGCGCCAACGGCGTGGCCATCCTGCTGCCCCTGACCTTCACGATGTCGCCCACCTCGGCGATCATCATGCTGTCGTGCATCTACTGGGGCGCGCTGTTCGGGGGCGCCATCACCTCCATCCTGTTCAACATCCCCGGCGAGCCCTGGTCGGTGGCCACCACCTTCGACGGCTACCCGATGGCGCAGGACGGGCGCGCGGGCCAGGCGCTGACGGCGGCCTTCACCTCTTCTTTCGTCGGCGCCTTCGTGGCGGTGGTGATGATCACCTTCATGGCGCCCGTGGTCGCCAAGTTCGCGCTGAAGTTCGGTCCGCCGGAATTCTTCGCGGTCTACCTGCTCACCTTCTGCAGCTTCGTCGGCATGGGCAAGGGATCGCCGTTCAAGATCCTGGCCTCGATGACCATAGGCTTCGCGCTGGCGGCGGTCGGCATGGACACGGTGACCGGCCAGCTGCGCCTGACCTTCGGCATCCCGGACCTCATGCGCGGCTTCGACTTCCTGATCGCGGTGATCGGCCTGTTCGGCATCGGCGAGATCCTGCTGTCGATGGAGGAAGGACTGGCCTTCTCCGGCAAGTCCGCCAAGATCAGCCCGCGCGTCGTGTTCGAAACCTGGAAGCAGCTGCCCAAGTACTGGATGACTTCGATTCGCAGCTCGCTGGTCGGCATCTGGATGGGCATCACGCCCGGCGGCGCCACGCCCGCATCGTTCATGAGTTACGGCCTGGCCAAGAAGATGTCCAAGGACGGCGCCAAGTTCGGCACCGGGCAGATCGAGGGCGTGATCGCACCGGAGACCGCCGCCCACGCGGCGGGCACCAGCGCCCTGCTGCCGATGCTGGCGCTGGGCATCCCGGGCTCGCCGACGGCCGCCGTGCTGCTGGGCGGCCTGCTGATCTGGGGCCTGCAACCCGGACCGCTGCTGTTCGTCGAACAGAAGGACTTCGTCTGGGGCCTGATCGCCTCGATGTACCTGGGCAACCTGGCCGGCCTGATCGTGGTGCTGACGACGGTACCGCTGTTCGCGTCCATCCTGCGCATCCCGTTCTCGATCATCGCGCCGATCATCGTGGTCATCTGCGCCATCGGCGCCTACACGGTGCACAACGCGATGCTGGACGTCTGGATGATGATGGCCTTCGGCGTCATCGGCTACGTCTTCAAGAAGCTCGACTACCCGCTGGCGCCGCTGGTGCTGGCCCTGGTGCTGGGCGACAAGGCGGAGGACTCGTTCCGGCAGGCCATGCTGGTGTCGCAGGGCGACCTGGGCATCATGGTGTCGAACCCGCTGGTGGGAACGATCACGGGCCTGGCGCTCTTGCTGCTCGTGTGGCCGCTGATCTCGCGCGTCATCGCGAAGTTCCGCACCCCCAAGGCACCCGCCTTCATCGCCGAACAGCCGGTGGACTGAGGAGGACTGCGCCATGCCGGTCATCGCACTCACGCAGGAAATGGGCTCCCTGGCCAAGGACGTGGCCGTGCGCCTGGCCGAAACCAGCGGCCTGGCCATCATGCGCAACGAGGTCGTGGAGAACGTGTCCGGCAAGATGCAGGTCGCACCCAGCCTGATCCGCCGGCTGCGCGAAGGCAAGGCCGGCCTGGTCGAACGCCTGGGCGCCGACAAGGCGCAGATCGCGCTCTACACCGCCGAAGAAGTGTTCGCCCAGGCCGAGCGTGGCAACGTGGTGCTGCGCGGCTGGGGCGCGACCTGCCTGCTGCGGCCGGTGCAGCACGTGGTGCGGGTGCGCATCACGCGGCCGCTGCCGCTGCGCGTCGAATGGCTGATGGAGCATCTGGGCACCGACGACCGCGATTCGGCCGAAGCCGAAGTCAGGCGCAGCGACGCCGCGCATGCGGCCCGCATGAACGCGCAGTTCGGCGTCACCTGGGGCGACCCCCTGCTCTACGACCTGGTGCTCAACACCGAACGACTGTCGATCGACACCTGCGTGGCCCAGATCCTGGCGCTGGCGTCCGCCCCCGAATTCCAGGAAACGCCGGAATCGCGCGCCACCCTGACCAGCCTGGCCCTGAGCGCGCGCGTGCGGGCCGCCTTGAAGGCGAACGACGCAACACGCGACGTCGACGTGAACATCGAGTCGCGCGACGGCCAGGTCACGCTGACGGGCATCGTGGTGAACGAGCAGGAGAAAGCCGACGCCGAGCGCGTGGCCACCAGCGTCGCCGGCCTCGGCAAGGTCGACAACCGGTTGGGTCTGATGTCGGTGAGCCGCAAGTTCACTTACGCGAAGACCTAGATTCGGGAGCGGACCACCGGATGTCGGCTGTCCGCTTTCTCCCCTAGATCTTCCCCCGCTGCTTGAGCCGACTCAGCGTCTCCGCCGAAAGGTTGAGGTAGGAAGCGAGTTCCTTCTTCGGCACGCGATCGGCGAGTTCGACGTGCTTGCGCAAAAAGCGCTTCACCCGGCCCGGCGCATCCAGCAGGTGCAGCGTGATGGTGTGGGCCATGATTTCGCTCATCACGTGCATCACGTCGTATTCGAAAGCCTGCTTGAGCCCCTGGTGCTTCTCGATGAAGGTGACCCAGTCGCGCAGCGGCAGCTTGGCCACCCGCGCCCGCGTGACGCAGACGATGCTGTAGGGCGCGGGCGTCCCCAGCCGCCAGGCGGCGTAGCTGGTTTCCATCTGGCCTTCCTCGGCGAAGCGCAGGATCATCTCCTTGGCTTCCTGGTTGCTCACCACGCGCTTGAGGATGCCGTCGAGGACGAAGTACTGCTCCATCTCGTGCACGCCCTGGTGCAGCAGCGCCTCGCCCTTCTGGCAATCGACCACCACCAGCATCGGCTCGAGCTCCGCCATCTGCGCCGCGGTCATGCCTTTCAGCACCACGTTGTGGGCGAGTTGCACGCGGATGACGTTGCGCTCGGGATGGTTTTCGATGTTCGACATGGTGCCGGGCGTTGTCCCCCGAAAGAGTGCCTGTGATTTCCCGAAAATTGACCGCAGTCAAGAGGGAAACCGCAGAGCGATTCCTATCATAGCTCGCACACCCAAACTGGATTTTCCCTATGAGCACCGACACGCAGGATCGCGAAACGACCGACGGCTTCCACCTCGTCATCGACGCGCTGAAGCTGAACGACATCGACACGATCTTCGCCCTGCCCGGCATCCCGATCACCGACTTCCTGCGCATGTCGCAGGCCGAGGGCCTGAAGGTGATCTCGTTCCGGCACGAGCAGCATGCGGGCAATGCCGCCGCCGCCGCCGGCTTCATCACCGGCAAGCCCGGCATCTGCTTCACCGTGTCCGCGCCCGGCTTCCTCAACGGCCTGACCGCGCTGGCCAACGCCACCACCAACTGCTTTCCCATGATCCTGATCTCCGGCTCGAGCGAGCGCGAGATCGTCGACCTGCAGCAGGGCGACTACGAGGAGATGGACCAGCTCGCCGTCGCCAAGCCCCTGTGCAAGGCCGCCTTTCGCGTGCTGCACGCCGAAGACATCGGCGTGGGCATCGCGCGGGCCATCCGCTCCGCCGTCTCGGGCCGCCCGGGTGGCGTCTATCTGGACCTGCCGGCGAAGCTGTTCGCGCAGACCATGGACAAGGAAGCCGGCCGCAAGTCGCTGATCAAGGTGGTCGACGCGGCGCCCAGGCAGATCCCCGCACCGGAGGCGGTCCAACGGGCCGTCGACCTGCTGAAGTCGGCCAGGAAGCCGCTGGTGATCCTGGGCAAGGGCGCGGCTTACGCGCAGGCCGACGCCGAGATCAAGGCCTTCGTCGAAAAGAGCGGCATCCCCTACCTGCCGATGTCCATGGCCAAGGGCCTGCTGCCGGACAACCACAGCCAGTCGGCATCGGCCGCTCGTTCCTATGTGCTGGCCGAAGCCGACGTGGTCATGCTGGTGGGCGCGCGCCTGAACTGGCTGCTGTCGCACGGCAAGGGCAAGACCTGGGGCGCGGGCTCCGGCAAGGAAGCCGGCAAGCAGCAGTTCATCCAGGTCGACATCTCGCCGACGGAAGCCGACAGCAACGTCGCGATCGCGGCGCCGGTGATCGGCGACATCGGCTCCTGCATCTCCGCCTTCAACCAGGCCATGGGCTCCGGCTGGAGCAAACCGCCGTCCGACTGGACCGGCGCCATTGCCGAGCGCAAGGACAAGAACCTCACCAAGATGGCCGAAACCCTGGCGAAGAACCCGCCGGTGATGAACTTCCACAGCGCGCTGAACGTGGTGCGCAACACCGTCAAGGACAACCCGAAGGCCTACCTGGTCAACGAAGGCGCCAACGCGCTGGACTTCACGCGCTCCATCGTCGACATGTACGAGCCGCGCCGGCGCCTGGACGTGGGCACCTGGGGAATCATGGGCATCGGCATGGGCTACGCGGTGGCCGCCGCCGTGGTCACCGGCAAGCCGGTGGTCGCCGTCTGCGGCGACAGCGCGTTCGGCTTCTCCGGCATGGAAGTCGAGACCATCTGCCGCTACAACCTGCCCGTCTGCGTCGTCGTCTTCAACAACAACGGCATCTACAAGGGCACCGACACCAACCCGCGCGGCACCGAGGTCGCGCCCACGGTGTTCGTCAAGAACGCGAAATACGAATTGCTGATGCAGGCCTTCGGCGGCCACGGCGTGCGGGCCGACAACCCAGAGCAGCTGAAGAAGGCTCTCGACGAGGCCATCGCCAGCGGCAAGCCCACCCTCATCAACGCCATCATCGACGAGACCGCCGGCACCGAGAGCGGCCGCATCACCAGCCTGAATCCGGCGATGGCCAAGAAGAAGTAAAGACCCGTCATGCCGGGCTCGACCCGGCACCCATCTCCCGAACGCGGATCAGGCGCGATCGAAGAGCCGGAGATGGGTTGCGGGTCAAGCCCGCAATGACGTGCCAAGGCTAGCGCGCGATCAGCGACAGATTTCGAAACTCTGAGAGGAAAGCAAATGGGCAAAGCACTCGACGGCGTCAAGATCCTGGACTTCACGCACGTCCAATCGGGCCCCACCTGCACGCAGCTGCTGGCGTGGTTCGGCGCCGACGTCATCAAGGTGGAAAAGGCCGGTGAAGGCGATGCCACGCGCGGCCAGCTGCGTGACATCCCCGACGTGGACAGCCTCTACTTCACGATGCTCAACCACAACAAGCGGTCCATCACGATCAACACCAAGGACCCGAAGGGCAAGGAAGTCCTCATCCGCCTGATCAAGCAGTGCGACGTGCTGGTCGAGAACTTCGCGCCCGGCGCGCTGGACCGCATGGGCTTCTCGTGGGAGAAGATCCAGGAATACAACCCCAAGATGATCGTCGCGTCGGTCAAGGGCTTCGGCCCCGGCCCGTACGAGGACTGCAAGGTCTACGAGAACGTGGCCCAGTGCGCCGGCGGCGCCGCCTCCACCACCGGCTTCGACGACGGCCCGCCGCTGGTCACCGGCGCGCAGATCGGCGACTCGGGCACCGGCCTGCACCTGGCGCTGGGCATCGTGGCCGCGCTGTACCAGCGCAACACCACCGGCAAGGGCCAGCGCGTGCTGGCCGCCATGCAGGACGCCGT
>JAQGMY010000061.1 GCA_028292105.1 Ramlibacter sp. | reverse complement strand
GCGAGGATTGCGTGATCGGCGCCCGCTGCACGCTGCATCCCGGAGTCGTGATCGGCGCCGACGGTTTCGGCTGGGCGCCCAACGCCGGCACCTGGGAGAAGATCGAACAGCTGGGGGCGGTGCACATCGGCGACGACGTCGACATCGGCGCCAACACCTGCATCGACCGCGGCGCGCTGGCCGACACCGTCATCGAGGACGGCGTCAAGCTGGACAACCTGATCCAGGTGGGCCACAACTGCCGCATCGGCAAGCACACCGCGATCGCCGGCTGCGTCGGCATCGCCGGCAGCGCCAACATCGGCGCGCACTGCACCATCGGTGGCGCCGCCATGATCCTCGGGCACCTGACCATCGGCGACGGCGTGAACATCTCCGCCGGCTCCTTCGTCGCGCGCTCGATCCTCAAGCCCGGCCTGTACACCGGCATCTTTCCCATCGACGACAATGCGGCCTGGGAAAAGAACGCCGCGACGCTCAAGCAGCTGCACACGCTGCGCGACCGCATCAAGGCGCTGGAAAAGAAACTATGACCCCCACGCTCGTCACTCCGTTCTGTCGCTGCCCCCCGAGGGGGCGTTCGTTGCCTTGGGGCGGCCCGGCGGCAACTCAATCATGAACGCGATGGACATCCACCAGATCCTCAAGAAGCTGCCGCACCGCTACCCGATCCTGCTGGTGGACCGGGTGCTGGCCGTCGAGGCGGGCAAGACGATCAAGGCGCTGAAGAACGTCACGATCAACGAACCCTACTTCGTCGGCCACTTTCCGCACCGGCCCGTGATGCCGGGCGTGATGATGCTCGAGGCGATGGCGCAGACGGCGGCGCTGCTGGCCTTCTCCGCCGCCGATTCCGGACCCGACGACAAGTCGGTCATCTACTTCGCGGGCATCGACGGCGCGCGCTTCAAGCGGCCGGTGGAGCCGGGCGACCAGTTGATCATGGACGTGGAGCTGGTGCGCCACAAGGCCGGCATCTACAAGTTCAAGGGCACGGCACGCGTCGGCGAAGACATCGCCTGCGAAGCCGAGCTGATGTGCACGATGCGCAAGATCGCCTGAACGTGTGGGCCCCCACGCTGCGCTGCCCCCCGAGGGGGCTGGTCCTCCTAGGGGCGGCCCGTCGGAGGACCGCTTGAAGATCCACCCGACCGCGATCGTCGATCCGGGCGCGGAGCTCGATGGCTCCGTCACCGTGGGTCCCTACACGCTGATCGGGCCGCACGTGAAGATCGCCGCCGGCACCACCATCGCCGGCCACGTGGTGATCGAGGGCCACACCACGATAGGGCGCGACAACCGCATCTTCCAGTTCGGCTCCATCGGCGCGGCCAACCAGGACAAGAAGTACCAGGGCGAGCCGACGCAGCTGGTGATCGGCGAGGGCAACACCATCCGTGAGTTCGTCACGCTGCACGTCGGCACGGTGCAGGACAAGGCGGTCACCCGCATCGGCGACGACAACTGGATCATGGCCTACACCCACATCGCGCACGACTGCGTGGTGGGCAGCCACACCACCCTGGCCAACAACGCCACGCTCGCCGGCCACGTGGAGCTGGGCGACTGGGTCACCATCGGCGGCCTCACCGGCATCCACCAGTTCGTGAAGGTCGGGGCGCATGCGATGGTCGGCTTCGCCAGCGCGGTGTCGCAGGACGTGCCGCCGTTCATGCTGGTGGACGGCAATCCGCTGGCGGTGCGCGGTGTCAACGTGGTCGGGCTGAAGCGGCGCGAGTTCAGCGCCGCACGGATCGCCGCGGTGCGCCAGATGCACAAGCTGCTGTACCGCGAAGGCCGCACGCTGGATGCGGCGCGCGCCGCCATCGCCGACCTTGCGCATGCCGCACCGGAAGCGGCCGGCGACGTCGCCCTGATGGCCGGTTTCCTTGCCGCGGCCAGCCGCGGCATCGCGCGCTGACACGATGCAGGGCAAGCCGCGGTTCGGCATGGTCGCGGGCGAAGCGTCCGGTGACCTGCTGGGCAGCCTGGTGCTGGACGCCATGCGCGCCCGCTGGCCGGAGCTCAGTGCGCAAGGCATAGGCGGGCCGCTGATGGAGGCGCGCGGCTTCCAGTCGTGGTGGCCGTCGCACAAGCTGGCGGTGAGCGGCTACGCCGAAGTCTTTCGCCACCTGCGCGAGATCATGGGCATCCGCAATGCCCTGCGCGACCGCCTGCTCGCCGATCGGCCGGATGTCTTCATCGGTGTCGACGCGCCCGATTTCAACCTGGGCCTGGAGATCGACCTGCGCGCCGGCGGGATCAAGACGGTCCACTTCGTCGCGCCCTCGGTCTGGGCCTGGCGCGCCAGCCGCGTGGAAAAGCTCAAGCGCGCCTGCGACCACGTGCTGTGCATCTTCCCGTTCGAGCCGGAGCTGCTGGCGCGCCACGGCATCGCCTCCACCTACGTCGGCCACCCGCTGGCCAGCGTGATCCCGCTGGACGCCGACAAGGCGGCGGCGCGCACGGCGCTCGGGCTGCCGGCCCGCGGCGAAGTCATCGCGCTCCTGCCGGGCAGCCGCGCGTCGGAGATCGAGGCCCTGGCGCCGCGCTTCCTCCAGGCCGCCAGGCACCTGCTGGAGTCGCGCCCGAATGCCTGGTTCGTGCTGCCCGCCGTGCCCGCGCTGCAAAAGCGCATCGCCGAAATCGCCCGCAGCGTCGGCCCGCGCCAGCACCTGAACATCATCGGCGGCCAGTCGCACGCGGCGCTGGCGGCGTGTGACGTCGCGCTGGTCGCCAGTGGCACCGCCACGCTGGAAGCAGCGCTTTTCCAGCGGCCGATGGTGATCTCCTATCGCACCCACTGGCTCACCTACCTGATGATGAAGCCGCGCCACCTGCAGCCCTGGGTGGGCCTGCCGAACATCCTGTGCCGCGACTTCGTGGTGCCGGAGTTGCTGCAGTCCAACGCAAAGCCCCGCCGGCTGGCCGGGGCGATTGCCGATTGGCTCGACGCGCCTGAGAGAATGCGCTCCGTGCAGGAGAAATTCAGGGACTTGCATGTCCAGCTCCGGCGCGACACCGCCACCCTCGCCATCGATGCCATCCAACAAGTCCTCGCCCGCTAGGTCGCCGCAAAAGCGCCTCGATTGGGACCCGCTCGGCCTGCTGGCCGGCGTGGACGAGGCCGGGCGCGGCCCGCTGGCGGGCCCGGTGGTCGCGGCGGCGGTCATCCTCGACGACAGCAAGCGCATCCGCGGCCTGGCCGACTCCAAGGTGCTGAGCCCGCTGCAGCGCGACAAGCTGTTCGACATGATCCGCGAGAAGTCCCTGTGCTGCGCCGTCGGCTCGGCCAGCGTCGAGGAGATCGACACCCTCAACATCTTCCACGCGACCATGCTGGCGATGAAGCGCGCCGTCGAAGGGCTGCGGCTCAAGCCGGTGAAGGTGCTGGTCGACGGCAACCGCCTGCCCAGGCTGGAGGTGCTGTCCGAGGCGATCGTCGGCGGCGACGCCAAGGTGAAGTCGATCTCCGCCGCGTCCATCATCGCCAAGGTCACGCGCGACCGGCTGCTGCACCAGCTGCACGAAGAATTCCCGCAGTACGGCTTTGCCGCGCACAAGGGCTACGGCACCCCCGAGCACCTCCACGCGCTGAAGGTGCATGGCCCCTGCGTCCACCACCGCCGGCACTTCGGTCCCGTGGCGGCGACCTTCGAGACGGCAGAGGGCGCGACGGTTTCGCTGCAGGTGCAGTGAGCTCGGATCCGGTCCAGCACATCGCTTCGCGCGACAACGCGCTGCTGAAAGAGCTCAGGCGGCTGGCGCAGGACAGCACCGCCTACCGCAAGCAGGGCCGCGCCTGGCTGGAGGGCGACCATCTGTGCCGCGCCGCCTTGCAGCGGGGCCAGCAACCCGCCTATGCGGTGTTCCAGGCCTCGCTCTGGGCGGAGCAGTCGGCACAGTGGCCGCACGAGATCGGCCGCGTCGTGGTCATCGACGACCCGCTGTTCGCCACGATCAGCAGCCTGGAGTCGCCGGGGCGCATGGGCTTCGTGCTGCCGCTGCCGACAGCGCCTGCGCTGCAGCCGGATGTGGCGACGGTGGTGCTCGATGGGCTGCAGGACGCCGGCAACGTCGGCACCATCCTGCGCAGCGCTGGCGCCTTCGGTTTCCGCCAGGTCATCGCCATCAAGGGCACGGCGGCCTTGTGGAGCCCCAAGGTGCTGCGGGCCGGCATGGGCGCGCATTTCGGGCTCGCGCTGGTCGAAGCCGTCGAGCCGGATGCGCTGGCTGCCCTGCGGGTGCCGCTGCTCGCGACCAGCTCGCACCAGGGCGGCTACCTGCACCAGTCGAGCTTGCCCTGGCCGTGCGGCTGGGTCTTCGGCCATGAGGGCAAGGGCGTCAGCGCCGCCACGGCAGCCCGCGCCACGCAGTTCGTTCGGATCGTCCAGCCAGGCGGCGAGGAGTCGCTGAACGTCGGCGCGGCGGCCGCGATCTGCCTGCACGCGAGCGCGGCGGCGTTTTCCGTCGTCCCGGCGCAGGCGGAGACCCAGAGCTCCCGGGATTGAGTTCGCCGCGTGCGGCGCGGCTTCGAAGCTCCGGGTCCCCGCCTGCGCGGGAATGACGCAGGCGGACGAAGGAAAACGGCCATCACGCTATAATCAGAGGCTTTCCCGCAAACCCTTCGTACGCCCTAGCGCAGCCAGCACTCCCCCCGACAAAAGCAACATCGAGAGTCCGCTCTTGGTCGCGTTGTGGGCGTACCCGACCATCGGAGAACCCAGTGCTTTCGTCGCTTCAGGGAGCTTTCCCGCCCGCCATCCTGGCGCTCGCAGACGGCACCGTCTTTCTCGGCAATTCCATCGGCGCCCCAGGTTCCACAACCGGCGAAGTCGTGTTCAACACGGCCCTCACCGGTTACCAGGAAATCCTGACCGATCCGAGCTACTGCCAGCAGATCGTCACGCTCACCTATCCGCACATCGGCAACTACGGCGTCAATGCCGAAGACGTCGAGGCGGCCAAGGTCCACGTGGCCGGCCTCGTCATTCGCGACCTGCCGCTGATCGCCTCCAGCTTCCGCGCCGACATGACCCTGCAGCAGTACCTGCAGCGCGAAAAGACGGTGGCCATCGCCAACATCGACACCCGCAAGCTGACCCGGCTGCTGCGCACCAATGGGGCCCAGAACGGCTGCATCCTGGGCTTGAAGCAGGGCCAGGAGGTCACGCCGGCGCGCGTCGACGAAGTCGTGGCCATGGCGCGGGCCGTGCACTCCATGGCCGGCCTCGACCTGGCCAAGGACGTGTCGATCACCAAGTCGTACGACTGGGACCAGACCGAATGGGAACTGGGCGCCGGTTACGGCCACCTGGAGAATCCCAAGTACCACGTGGTCGCCTTCGACTACGGCGTCAAGAGCAACATCCTGCGCATGCTGGCCGAACGCGGCTGCAAGGTGACGGTGGTGCCGGCGCAGACGGCCGCCGAGGATGTCCGCAAGCTCAAGCCCGACGGCGTGTTCCTGTCCAACGGCCCCGGCGATCCGGAGCCCTGCGACTACGCGATCGCCGCCACGCGCGAATTGATCGAGGACGGCTACCCCACCTTCGGCATCTGCCTGGGCCACCAGATCATGGCGCTGGCCTCCGGCGCCAAGACCTTCAAGATGAAGTTCGGCCACCACGGCGCCAACCATCCGGTGAAGGACCTGGACAGCGGCCGCGTCAGCATCACCAGCCAGAACCACGGTTTCGCGGTGGACGAGAAGACGCTGCCGGACAACCTGCGCGCCACCCACGTGTCGCTGTTCGACGGCACGCTGCAAGGCCTGGCGCGAACCGACAAGCCGGCCTTCTGCTTCCAGGGCCACCCGGAAGCGTCGCCCGGCCCGCACGACATCGCGTACCTGTTCGACCGGTTCACCGGCCTGATGGACCAGAAGAAGAAGTAAGACATGCCGAAGCGCTCAGACCTCCAGACCATCCTCATCATCGGCGCCGGCCCGATCATCATCGGCCAGGCTTGCGAGTTCGATTACTCGGGCGTGCAGGCCTGCAAGGCGTTGCGCGAAGAGGGCTACAAGGTCGTCCTGATCAACTCCAATCCGGCGACGATCATGACGGACCCGGCCACCGCCGACGTCACCTACATCGAGCCGATCACCTGGCAGACGGTGGAGAAGATCATCGCCAAGGAGCGGCCGGATGCGATCCTGCCGACCATGGGCGGGCAGACGGCGCTGAACTGCGCGCTCGACCTGTGGAACAAGGGCGTGCTGCACAAGCACAAGGGCGGCGCCACCAACAAGCCCATCGAGCTGATCGGCGCCACGCCGGAGTCGATCGACAAGGCCGAAGACCGCCTGAAGTTCAAGGATGCGATGACGCGCATCGGCCTGGGCTCGGCGCGTTCGGGCATCGCCCACTCGATGGAAGAAGCCTGGACGGTCCAGAAGACGCTCGGCTTCCCGACCGTGATCCGCCCGAGCTTCACGCTCGGCGGCACCGGCGGGGGCATCGCCTACAACTCCGAAGAGTTCGAGACCATCTGCAAGCGCGGCCTGGAGGCCTCGCCCACCAGCGAGCTGCTGATCGAAGAGTCGCTGCTCGGATGGAAAGAGTACGAGATGGAGGTGGTCCGCGACAAGAAGGACAACTGCATCATCGTCTGCTCGATCGAGAACCTGGACCCGATGGGCGTGCACACGGGCGACTCGATCACCGTGGCCCCGGCGCAGACGCTGACGGACAAGGAATACCAGATCATGCGCAACGCCTCGCTGGCGGTGCTGCGCGAGATCGGCGTCGACACCGGCGGCTCCAACGTGCAGTTCTCGATCAATCCCAAGGACGGTCGCATGATCGTCATCGAGATGAACCCGCGCGTGTCGCGTTCCTCCGCGCTGGCTTCCAAGGCCACCGGCTTCCCGATCGCCCGGATCGCCGCCAAGCTGGCCGTGGGCTACACGCTGGACGAACTGCGCAACGAGATCACCGGCGGCGCCACGCCGGCGTCGTTCGAGCCTTCGATCGATTACGTGGTCACCAAGATCCCGCGCTTCGCCTTCGAGAAGTTCAAGGACGCGGACGATCGCCTGACCACCCAGATGAAGTCGGTGGGCGAGGTGATGGCGATGGGCCGCACCTTCCAGGAATCGTTCCAGAAGGCCCTGCGGGGCCTGGAAGTCGGCGTCGACGGGCTGAACCAGAAGACCACCGACCGCGAAGAGCTGGAAAGGGAACTGGGTTCGCCCGGTCCCGAGCGCATCTGGTACGTGGGCGACGCCTTCGGCATGGGCCTGTCGGTGGACGAGGTCTACGACCTGACCAAGATCGACAAGTGGTTCCTGGTGCAGATCGAGGAGATCGTGAAGATCGAGCTCGAGCTGGACCAGGTCGCGGAGCAGAAGGGCGACCAGGCGCTCGCGTCCATGGACGCGGCCACGCTGCGAGCGCTCAAGCGCAAGGGCTTCTCGGACCGCCGCCTGGCCAAGCTGCTGAAGACGACCGACAAGGCCGTGCGCGACCTGCGCAAGCAGCTCAAGGT